>JBDTKK010000258.1:0-6442 GCA_039935335.1 Chitinophagaceae bacterium | reverse complement strand
CAAGATGTATTTCTAAAAAACAGCCCGACAAAAGATGTGGATAACCCTCGCTCAATTTTAGATTTCTAAAAACTCACCCTTCAAAAGGAGAAATAGTAAGGGGGGGTGAATAGTTACTGGTAAGCTCATATAATTTTTGCCCGATGATTCGGCTGCTGTAGGCAGGTTGGATGTTGGCATGCCCCAGAGCATCCGTCTCATTGGCCAATACCAGACTCTGCCATGGCTGATAATACCAAGGTTTCCGGTAACTGACATCATTGCTATCCAAGGCAGCCTGATTGTCGGCAATGCTCTTGCTTTTGTCCCAACCATAACGGTATTGATAGGGCCAATATTTCTTAATACCCAGTCGGCTACTGCCATACAGCACATGCTCGGCTAGGTAGAATTGGTCATAATCCAGCGCCGCCGCAATCGCTATCGAGGCTGCCGAGGCAAAGTTGGAATTGTTGGCCGCCATTCCTCCATATGTCGCCACCAGACTACCACCTATTCCCGCACTTCCGCCTCCAGCCGCTTGTTGCAGCGCATTGCCCAGCACCGCGCGTGCTGTGCTGCCGCCCGCAGAAGGATAGCTTTCAGACTCTGTGAGTAAATGGCCTAAAAACATGCTTGGATTATCTGCGTATAAAGCACCGAGCAGCGCAGTGGCAGGATTTCCTTGTAAGAAGTTGTCAATAGCTACTTTGCTCGTGTAGGTCGTGTAATAATTATCGTAAAAATTAGCGATTAGCTCGTCTATTGGCGAGTGGACGAGCTTAGCCGTGGCCAAAGTATTGGCTATTCGTGCGTTCAATGAACCGGAAGAAGTATTGCTATTGGCCGCCATCATGGATGCGCTAAGATAGGCACTATCGGTCAGCAAACCTAGAAGGGCGCTGTTGTAGGCTATTCCGTTGGTGTCTGTGCTGTAGCCGAGGCTATCGCGCGGCCAGAGGAAGTTTTCCAATTCGCTTTTGGCAAGCATGGGCGATTGGCTGCGCCAAGTGAGGATGTCGGTCGCCAGGATGGTGCCGAGTTCGGTTGGGGAGTAGTCATATTTGTCGGCTGTATAATTGGCATCAAATCCCCCAAACCGCAAACCGCCCATGATGCGCCATCGAAATTGGAATATGCTCTTCCAAATCTGGAACCCAAAGCCCTGGCTGGCCCTGTTCATTATGCTGCAATGCTACCCTTGGAAGACCCAATTTCGTTGCTGCTTTCTTTGTTATAGTTTTATATAGCAAATCCCGATTTTGATAAGGTACTCGGTAAAATTCAACTTCTCGCCGAATACTTGCACTGGCTATTATGGCATTGTCTTGTTGTAAAAGGTCGAGATAAAGCGGAGCATTTTCAAAATAACATTCAAATCCTCCTTTGGCACTAAAAAACGCAATTGGAATATTGATTTCTCTGGCGCAAAATGCTTTGGGCTGATGCGGGTCGAAAGTACATTTATAAATAGCCTCCTTCAAAGCCCAAAACTGCCAAAGAACTTTCTGGCTATCCTCCGCCGCCAAAATAAATTCAGCTTCTTCAGCACTACAAACCTTTTCGCAATACCGCCGAGTTCGCTGTGCGTCCATTGCGGGAACAGCCGCTAAATCCACTATGTCTATGCCGATACTCAAACCGTAAGTTTTGAATCCACCATCTGCTTTGCGCTCCCAACCGTCGTCATTTTATCCATTTCATCATTGCTTATCGTGATGTCAAATTCATCTTCCACATCCAGCATAATATCTATCAAATTGGCTGAATTGATTTTCAAATCGCTCAGGAAATTAGTGTCGTCTGTTATGGTAATAGCCTTCGCTTCCTCAGGGATGTAGCGGGAAATGATTTTCTCCAAACGTTGCTGAATACCTGCGTTCATAAGTTCCTAATATTTTTTAAAGATAACGCAAGCATTTACATCTCCAAAACCAAAACTGGCTTTCACGGCAATATTTATCGTTTTATCAATTGTGGAAGCTAAAACCTTGTTAGTATCAATAAGCTTGGCAATATCCGGATGCAAATCCTCACAATTTCTATTTCCAAAAATAAATCCCTGCTGCAATTGCAAGACCGTAGCCACAGATTCAATAGTTCCCGAAGCCCCAATACTATGACCAATCAGACTTTTTAAAGAATTGATATAAGGAAAATCAGTTCCTGTTCTACCTAAAGCGGCACACCAATTCGCTATCTCCATACCATCTTTGACGGTTGCGGTAAGATGGCCATTTATGTAATCTACATCGTTGCCCGATATTTGGCTCGCCCACAAAGCATCTGTAATGCAACGCCGTACGGCAATGCTATTGGGTGCGGTCATGGTGCCGCCATTCCGCTGACCACCACTGTTCACGCAGCCACCTAAAATCTCTCCATAAATCTTTGCTCCACGAGTAAGTGCCATTTCCAAATCCTCAATTACCATTGCACCCGCTCCTGCACTGGGCACAAAACCCGCTGCACTCGCGCTCATTGGCCGACTGGCAGCTTCTGGATTATTATTATACTTAGAAGCCGTAACCCGCAAACTATCAAAACCGCCCCAGGCATACGGGCCGGCATCACTACAACTTCCCACCAACATTCGTTTGGCTTTATCACTTTTAATGCGGTCATATCCTGTTAAGATGGATTCCACCCCCGTCGCACAAGCTGAAGAATTGGTACTTACCTGATTACCAAGACTCAAAATACCACCCAAAAAAGCGCTCACGCCGCTGTTCATGATTTGATTGACCACGCTGCTGCCCAGCCGACGGACATTACCTTCATCTATTTGATATATAGCCTCGCGAAATTTATCCACCCCACTCGTACCCGCGCCAAAAATAGTACCGCTTTCAAAATCAGTATCTTGCTCCAATCCAATCGCTAAACCTGCATCGCGCCAAGCATCCATCCCTGCCATCACACCATACAAAATACCTGAACTATTAAATCCACGCAATTGTATCGGATTCAGATATTCGGCGATTTTCTCTTCTGAAATATTCGGAGTTCCTGCGGTAGTGCAAGAAAATTTAAGTCGCTCTAATTCGGGGTGATGTGTTAAGCCGGATATGCCATTACGGATTGCATTAATAAAATTATCCAATCCTACGCCATTGCAACTCACCACGCCCATACCAGTAATGACGACTCGCCCCATAGTTTAGATTTTAATCACTCCGCTTAAAACGCCTTCACAAACAATTTCCCCTAGCTCATTGCGCATCTGAACCTTACATTTCAATTTTCCAAAACGAAAATATACTTTTTGAGCAGTCACTGTCACCTTTTCATCGGGCAAAACGGGTTTTAAAAAATTGACCTCCGCCGAGCTAAACGCCATTTTAAAATCCTCACTTTTATCCCCCAAAAGATAGATGCCGAAACACACCAAACCAATCTGCGCCATGGTTTCAATCAAAATAACGCCCGGCGTTATCGGGTTGTTTTTGAAATGATTAGCATAGAAGTATTCATCTTGCATAAAGGTTTAAGTTCCCCTAATTCCATCTTCTGATAACTCCGTGAGTTCATCAACAAACAAGAATTCTGGCCCATAAGGCAGCTTCTCTAAGATATCATTCATCAGCATATGCTTTCTCCTCCATCTACGGGAATGATGGCACCGTTTATCCAGCGTGCTTCCGGTAAAGTCAATAAATACACCACGTTGGCCACATCTTCCGGTGTCGTCAGCCGTCCTTGCGGATTTCGAGCCAAAGCTAATTTTTTAAGTTCCTCACTTCCTGGTATCATCCGTAGCGAACGTGTATCCGTAACGCCGGCTTGTATGCAATTACAGCGCAACCCGATGGGTGCAAATTCCTTAGCCATGCTCCGCGTCAAGGCTTCCAGCGATGCTTTGGCTACCGAAACTGCAGCATAATGCGACCAAGCCCGATGGCTACCTTCACTGGTAAAACTGACCACGCTTGCTTCTTTTGAAAAAAGCTTTGCTTTAATTAATTGCCTCACCCATTCATACAAACTAAACGCCATAGCGTGCGCTGTAAGTGCTAGATCATCAAGATTTAAGGTCGGTGCATTACTTGAAAACATAGGTTTTAGATTGCCTCTTGAAATACTATGGACGAGCAAAGATATTTGGTCGCCTTTCATAAATTCCGCCAATTCCAGAAGCAATTCGGGGATTTTTGCTGCGTCCAGTATATTCACATTTTTTGTAAAAAGTTGATGCTTGTAAGCAGCTATTTCTTCAAAACCTTGGGTTATCTCCGGCTGCATATTGCGCGGATCACGATGCAAAATCAACAGATTGAAACCTTCTTTTGCCAATTTTTTCCCCGTAGCCAAGCCTAAGCCGGATGAGCCGCCTAATATTAATGCCCATTTATTCATTTCCATTCCAATAAAATTTCTTGTGCAGAGAAACCTGGGCCGAAACTCAACATCAAACCCTTATCGCCTTTTTGTTTCGGTTCCTTCATAAACGCTTCCAACACGTACAATACCGTTGCGCTACTCATATTGCCGTAATGTCGGAGGACAGCTTTGGTATGGTCTATGTTCTTGCCATAAGTTCCGAATAATTCTTCCACCATCGCTACTATTTTCTTCCCTCCAGGATGAAATATAAGATGGTCTAAATCCTTGATTTCCAAATTATTTCCTTTCAAAAAAGGTTCAACGATATTCAGAAAATGAGCGGAAATCATAGCGGGCACTTCCGGATCCAAAACCATGGTCAAACCTTGATTTCTCATGTCAAAACCCATAAGATGTGTAGCATTATAAAAATGATACATCTGCTCGTCAATTACTTCGACACCTTCGTCTTCCTCGAAAGAAGACAACAAGACCGCTGCCGCACCATCGCCAAAGATTGCAGCACTGACCACATTGGCCATAGATTTATCATCAAACTGAAAGGTAGCCGTGGGAGATTCCACAGCCAATACCAATGCGCGTTTATTTGGATTAGCTTTCAAAAAGTTCTTTGCATAAATAATACCCGAAACTCCTGCCGCACAACCCATTTCCGTTACTGGCAAGCGCACGACATCCTGCTTCATTTCCAAGTCATTAATCAAATATGCATCCAAAGAAGGTATCATAATGCCGGTGCAACTCACTGTAATAAAATAATCAATTTCCTTGGGCGAAACATTTGCTTTTCCCAATACATTAAGTATCGCTTCCTTGCCCAATTTCTTTACTTCTCTACTATAAATATTGTTCTTGTCCTCAAAGCTTGTCTTGGTAAAAACCTCTTCTGGACTCATGATGGAATACCGTTTATCTACGCCGGCATTTTCAAAAATCTTCTGTACTTTCCGCTTAAAACGCTCATCCTCATCGGCTAACCATATATCTAAGAACGGAAGTATTTCCTCCGTTTTCCTATGATATTGTGGCAAAGCCTTGCCTACAGCTTGTATTTTTACGCTCATTATTGCTTTTTCATGATCCAAAGATACCGAAATGCCCATTTCCAACTAATAGAATGATGCCCCGGAAGTTGTTTGCTCAATTCCTCCAAATCTTCTCTTTTAAAGGCACGCAAGATTGAAGTCAAGCCATCTTCCGCCACCATTTTGTTTTTGATAAAAATGCTTATCACTTTAAACGCCTTGTACGCCAAAGGATGCCGATGCAAGTCGTTAATAACCACGCCCAAGGTCGATTGTTGCAGCATGTGGAACAATAGTTCTTGCAACTGCTCCTTTGTAAAATGATGTAAGAAAAGAGTAGCTATTACGATATCAAATTTCAACTCCTCAAAGTCTGCGCTCGTCACATCCATTTTCCGAAAGGAAATTTCTAGAAAATCTTGAGATTGCTCCGCTGCGTAATCGAGTGTATCTCCATTCGCATCAATGCCCAAGAGTTGAAACTTTAGTCCATTTTTATGGCCAAATTTTGCAATAGCTCGCAATACTTCGCCGCTACCGCAACCTAAATCCACAATAGAAATGGTCTTCGTTTTATCAACTGATTTTAGGAGTTGCTTTATACCGCCCAGCGTAGCCGCATTACTGCCCAGCCAATGATTAATGGTTGCAATCTTGCGTAATGTATCGCGCAGCAACGCCCCTTTCATCTCAAAATCGTCCATTATTTCCGCTTGCGAAGAGCGTTTGCTCCAGTCAATTGCCATCTATATTTCCTTTCATAAGTTTACCGTGTGTAGTTTTTATAATTCGGGTAAGTAGCGCAGGATGACGACGCAGAAAGCGCAGTAATCGGTCTGCCAACCAATCAATTCTGAAGATACCTGAAATTATTCTGCCAGCACGCAGTCGCCACAAAAAATGCTTTTTCCAGGCCTTAGTATATTTCCTTTCCATTTCCGAACGAGTAGTGATTCCTTTCAGAAATTGAATGGTTTCGTTGCTGGCGAGTTGGGCGCTTCGTATTGCCATGCCCATGCCATTTCCGCTTAGCGGATGAATCATCCCCGCAGCGTCGCCCGCCATCAGCGCATGATTTACCACACATTCTTTGG
>JBDTKK010000257.1:0-12674 GCA_039935335.1 Chitinophagaceae bacterium | reverse complement strand
GGATGGCACTTTTAATGGTAAGCCTCAAGATATGGGCACTTACTATTACTACATCAACTACAAATGCGAAGGCAAGAACATAGAAGACCGAGGGGAATTCTTGCTGCTGCGGTAAAAGGATTTTTAGACGGAAAGAATAGAAACGGCTGCCTTTGGGTGGCCGTTTTTGCGGTGGAAGAAGGTAAAGTCGAAGTAAATAATAGCTCCTTTTTTTTTTAAAAATGCTGGTTTGGATTATGACCAGAAAATGTTTTTTTTCTTAAAAAAATCATTGCGGAATGGTGCAAACATTACCTTATCTTTGGCGACCTTATAATTGTAAATCAACGAAACTTTTCATCATGATTAGAAAAGCGCTACTCACCTTGGGTGTGATGGCATTTGCTGTAAGCAGCTTTGCTCAAGGCAGCAATAAATGTGCTACCGATGAATTCCATCGGGAACAACTGGCCAGGCATCCAGAAATAGCCATTCAAAAGGCAAAATTGGATTTAGAAATACGCAACAGCTTGCGTGGTATTTCCAACCTTCCAAACGCTAAAGGCACACGGTCTATTGATAGCACCTGCTGGGCACAAGACACCATTCAATACCACGTCCCTGTGGTGTTTCACGTCATTTCGGATTTCATGGGTTCAAACCCTACGGCCATAACAGACGATCAGATTTATGGTGCTATTGACCAAATGAATTACTTCTACAACATGGCCACTCCTCCGGCTGGCATTATCAATCCTTTCAAGCAATACGTGGGTAATGCGAGGTTCACCTTCCACCTTGCTAATAAAGATCCGGACAATAAGCCAACTCGGGGTATTGTAAGAGTAAATTCTTATCTCGCAAACGGTGGTGATGAAGCCGCGAAACTAAACCCTTGGGCACCGGATGAATACCTGAATATTTACCTCGAAAACTTTGTTGGAAAAGCTCAGCCAGGCGGTACTATACTCGCGTATGCCACTTTCCCTACAGATTATTTAAGCAATCCTTATTCGCAGGGTGTTATTAGCCGTACCGATCAGGGCTTCTCCAACCTTGGTAAAATCTTTACACTTTCACATGAAGTTGGTCACTTCTTTTATTTGTATCACCCTTGGAATAGTAATAATTTGGGTGCAGGAGATCCTGCAAAAATATGTGGTGATGACGAAGTCGATGATACGCCGCCAACCATTGGTCATACTTCTTGCAGCAATGCTGACCTTTATGATACCCTTTGCGCTTCAGGATACATGAAGAGCTATGATGCGTTTGACTATTACAAGCGAACCTGTCTGCAGACAGATACCGGTGGCATAATTGACTATCCTGATACTACCAATACACAGAATATTATGGACTATAGTTTTTGTTCCACAGTAATGTTCACAAAAGGACAAGTAGCAAGAATGCGGGCGGCTGCGCGTAGCAGTATAGGCATGCGCAACAATTTGATTTCTTTGACCAACCTCATCCGTACCGGAATTATGGATTCTGCTGGGAATGAACTTCCAAGACCGGAAATTATTCCAACCGCTTGGTTTTCCGTTAACAGGCCATTTGTTTGTGCTGATGGGAGTACGTCGGTTCAGTTTACAGATCGCAGTTACAACGCCACAACTACTGTTGCTTGGACTTTTGGCGGAGGTGCATCAACACCTGACGCTACTAGCAAAACAGTGAACAACAACTTCAATAAGCCAGGTTGGGTAGATGTAACCCAAATAGCAACTGGGCCCAAAGGCAGTGATACCCTCACCAGAAGTGATATGGTGTATGCCGCATCAGATACAGCAATTGACCCTACTGGATATGTTCAAAACTTCAACCCCGGTACTGATGTAGATCAATATCCCATCTTTAACTACTATGGGACAGACTTTAAATGGGGCTTGGTAAACAATGCGGGCTATTTTGACAACACGTCCTTGAAGTTTGCCAATTTTGATGATCGTAATGCTTTTGATCCTACAACAACTACTCGTACTCCCAGTGGGCTGTATGCTGATTTCTATACCCGTGGGTTTGATTTGAGCAAGTTCGGTACTGTGTGCAATGTAAGTTTCTTCTCAGCAAGTGCTACTAGAACTACTCAACCATCGCAAATGAACGATTCCTTAGTTGTATCAGCTTCTTATGATTGTGGTGTTACCTGGACTAAGCAGGGTGCCATTTCCAAAGGTAATTTAGCTAATAATGGCTATGTTACTACTCCGTTCACGCCCATTTATAATCAGTGGCAAGAACAATCTATTCCGGTAGATCCTTTTACAGGACGTCCTGCAGGAGCCAACAGCCGTGTTTTCTTCCGTTTCCGCTACTATGTGGGTTCAAATCTTCCAGTTAGTTCAAACATATCATTAGGTACCGGCAACAACTTCTATATCGACCGTATCAGCATCAGTTCCGCTCCATTGGGCGTAAAAAATGGCGTAATTACAAACCTTGGTATGAATGTGATGCCTAATCCTACAAACGGTGCTGCTACAGTAAGCATTGTAGGCGGCGACAATAGCGATGCAATGATGATTGTGACAGACGTTACAGGTAAAGTGGTTTACAATACTACAATCGTCCGTAAAGCAACAAATACCAAGATTGAGATTCCTGCTGCGGTTATTTCCGTGAAAGGCATGTACCTCGTTAAGATAATAACCAACGGAGCCACTGACACCAAGAAATTGGTCGTATATTAGTCTCTATAATTTTTTTTGAGGAAATGAGAACCCTGGCAAACGCCGGGGTTTTCTATTTTCGCCCCGTTATCTTTGTGAACTATCCTACCAATTTTAGTCCTTGCTATGCCCACAATCTCCCTGCGCAACGTCAATATTTATCAAAGCAAAACCCTGATACTAAAAGACGTAAACCTTGAAGTAGATAAGGGCGATTTCGTCTATCTTATTGGCAAGACAGGAACAGGGAAAAGTAGCTTACTCAAGACGCTATATGGTGACATCTACGTAACCGAAGGTGCTGGCGAAGTAGCTGGCATTGACCTTAAGAAATTGCGCTGGCAAAACATCCCGGATTTACGCAGAAATCTAGGTATTGTGTTTCAGGATTTTCGATTGCTAAGCGATAGAAATGTGCATGACAACCTTGAGTTCGTTTTAAAAGCTACAGGCTGGAAAGACAAGACACTCATCAAGGAAAAGATAGAGAGCGTATTGAGCAAAGTAGGCTTGAAAAATAAGGGCTTCAAAATGCCCCACGAAATGAGCGGCGGAGAGCAACAACGGGTGGACATTGCGCGAGCTTTACTCAATAATCCAAAACTGATTGTAGCAGATGAGCCAACAGGAAATTTAGACCCCGACACAGCGGATGAAATCATGCAACTACTCTTCAGTATTTGCCGAGATTATCACACTTCAGTAGTAATGGCGACACACGATTATTCGCTGATTCAAAAATATCCGGCTAGGGTTGTGAAGATAGAAAACGGCAGTGCCCGCGAAATTTCTGCCGCAGGAATGGCGTAGTTTTTTTAAAAGAATAATTCTGTATACTCGATAAGTTGAGTCAATTTTAACGAAGCATTTTAGGACAGTCTTTTTAGAAAATGGAAAGAAAAGAATTCCTTTTAAACAGAAATAGTATGCTGATAAATCTTAGTGATCAGAACTCTCTTCTTCGGGTATGGATGCGCGAATTGCGAGACACTTCTATCCAGGAAGATCGACTTCGATTTCGCAGAAACTTGGAGCGCATTGGGGAAATAGCAGCTTACGAAATTTCAAAAACGCTACAGTACAACGAAGAAATTGTACCCACACCAATGGGCGAAGCAAGCTGTGCGGTATTGGCCAGCCAGCCAATAATTGCAACTATCCTTAGAGCCGGAATCCCGCTCCAGCAGGGCATTCTAAACTATTTTGATAAGGCTGATGCCGCGTTTATTGCCGCATACCGAAAGCATAATCGAGACGGAAGTTTTGATATTGAACAAGAATATCTGACCAGCCCTGACATCGAAAAGCGGACGCTGATTATTGCAGATCCAATGCTGGCAACAGGCGCGTCCTTGGCACTCACTATTGATGCACTTTTGGAACAGGGAACGCCATCTGTCATCCATCTCGTAGCAGCAATTGCTTGTACCGAAGGAGTTGATTACATTCACCGTCGCCATCCGAATGTAAAAATCTGGACAGGCGATTTGGATTATGAGCTTACCGCGCGTGGTTATATTGTGCCTGGATTGGGTGACGCAGGCGACCTTGCATTTGGAAATAAACTTCAGTCTTAAAAATATATTTTCAAGTACCCAACCTTTTTAATTTTTTACCCGTCTTGTATAAGAAAGGAAATAGCCTTACTTTGGCTTTCTGAAAAACAACAACTATCAATTTCGTAAACAAATTTAGCAGATGAAGAAAATATTACCCTGCCTTGTAGCAGCAAGTATGGCCATCGGTTCGGCACAGGCGCAAGACATTCACCAGACTCAGTATTTTAGCTCGCCGCTTACGCTAAATCCTGCACTGACAGGACTAGTTCGTGGTGACCTCCGCGTGGCGGCAAACTACCGCTCTCAATGGTACTCCGTATCGTCGCATCCTTACACGACAGGTGTGGTTTCCTTTGATATGGCCACCCTGAAAAACAAACTTCCTGAAGGAGATGCTCTGGGTATTGGTGTCCTTGCCACTTACGATAAAAGCGGTGCCGGTGCCCTCCAAAACATTCAGGTTGGGCTTTCTGCAGCCTACCATAAAGCACTCGGTATGAACAAGCAGAGCACCCTTTCTATTGGTGTTCAAGGCATGTATGTTTCCAAGTCTATTGATTTTACCAAGCTTCAATTTGAAGACCAATTTGACCCGGCAACTGGCTACGCGGGCTTCCCAACCGGTGAGAACTTTCAGAACAAAGACTTGAACTACCCAGATTTTAACGCAGGTATCATGTACTCGGGTCGTGTGGCTGATCACGCTACGGCCTACATTGGCGGTTCTGTGTATCACCTCACTACTCCAGAAGAAACATTTTTGAGCGGAAGCAACACCATTCATCGTCGCTTCAACGGCTATCTTGGTGGTTCTTTTGACCTGAATGAAAACATGGTCTTGTACGCTTCAGCACTCTACCAAAATCAAGCTTCTGCTACCGAGGTTATGCTCGGTGCAGCTGCTGGTTTTATTTTGAATCCTGGACACGAAGAAAATCATGAAAACACAGTTCTTTATCTCGGCGGCTGGTATCGCTACGGTGATGGCATTTGCCCTTATATTGGCCTCGAGTGGACTAAGGCTACACTCGGTGTCTCTTATGACATAAACACAAGCTCCTTTACCCCTGCCACTGGCAGCCAAGGTGCTTACGAAATCTCCTTGACCTTCAACGGCAAAATCGTCCGCCACGTGGGAGATCCTTCCTACAATTTCTCTTGTCCGAAGTTCTAAGAAAATATCCTTCGTTTGTTTTCAAAATGCCTGTTGTTGCTACAACAGGCATTTTGCATTTTAAGGTAGTTTAAAGCCCTTTTGCTTTGCTTACCCAAGGATTGTCCTTAATTGAGAATCGGTAGGGTAGAAGGGCATCTGCTTCGGCATAAGCTACACCCACGCGCGTGCTAGCAACAATGTTTTTTTCTGAAATTAATTTCGCCCCTTCTTCTAGCCAAATTGTCGCCCCAGTAAGTGGAAGTCCCGTCATTTTGGTGGTAATGCCCAGTGCTTGGCTCATCACGCCAGGGCCTGCTGTCAGCTTTTGTGAGAGCTTTTCCATCTTTCTTCGGGCCAACATAGTCTCAATTCCTTCCAACGGCTCGATGGCTCGAACAAGGATTGCATAAGGTTCATCGGCAACATTGGTAACGATATTGAACAAGTGGTAGATGCCATAAATGAGGTAAACGTAGGCAAGTCCACCAGCTTCATACAAGGGTGCAATACGCTTGGTTCTTTTCGCTCCAAATGCATGACAGGCGCGGTCTTCAGAGCCGGCATAAGCTTCTGCTTCTACTATAATGCCGGAGCTTCTAACGCCGTCAATTTCTGTTACTAAAACCTTCCCCAGTAAATCACGGGAAATAGCAACAACATCGGGACGCGTATAAAAGGAACTTGGAAGAATCATCTTTTCAGGATTTGCGCGTTAATAATCGGCTAACAAAATTGGCGGGTTTTTTTATAGACATTGCATCATCATCATGCCAGCCACTTTATTTCTCATTCCGGTGCCTATTGCAGAAGGCGACATAAAAAGCTGTTGCTCTGAAGTGATTGCTGTAACTAGAAAACTCCAATGCTATGTGGTGGAAAATGCAAGAACTGCCCGCAGGATGCTACGTTTGTTTCATCCTCATCTCGTCATTGAGTCAATAGAGTTTTTGGAAATAGACAAGCACTCTGGCTTTGATAAAAAAGTACTTCGCCAGTGGTTGCAATCCGGCAAGGATGTTGGATTGATGAGTGAGGCGGGATGCCCTGCAGTAGCGGATCCCGGCGCGGAAGTGGTGAAGCTGGCGCACGAAGCTGGTGCTGTCGTAAAGCCTTTATCAGGCCCCAGTTCTATACTACTGGCATTGATGGCTTCGGGACTTGGCGGCCAAAATTTTGCCTTTTGGGGCTATCTGCCCATCAAAGAACCTGCACGCAGTACACGAATTAAGGCACTGGAACTTTTATCAAGGAAGGAAGAACAAACACAAATTTTTATAGAAACGCCCTACCGCAACGACGCCATGCTGGCAGATTTACTCAAAAATTGTTCGGATGCCACACAACTTTGTGTAGCCATAGGCTTGAACTCTGGAGAAGAGTATGTAAAAACGCAGACCGTCGAAGTCTGGAAAAAGACGGATATCACGATTGGCAAAGTGCCCTGTGTATTTGTGTTGTTTGCCTAATATTGAGCGTCTCGAACTTCTTCAATCCTATCAACGATGTACTGGCCGTGGTCTGGATTTTTATCGTTGTAATTATCTCCTCGCCAAGGGAGGCTTCTACGATATTGAAGAAAATGAACCCGAACAATTTTGCCCTGTGCACCATGTTCTAGAGAATCTGCCACACCTTCATCCACTACGGAGAAGTAGAAGTAATGTGCGTTAAAATTGCCGCCACGTGTGCCAAAGCCCTGTTGCACCATCTCGCCTTCCCAAGTCTTGAAAACGTTGCCCTGACGGGAAAATTTCTGCACCATGCCTTCGCGTGTGCCATCGCTTAGCACGTTGTAATAGTTCCAATAGACATAGCCGGAAACCACAAGCAAAAGCAACACAATAAAGAGGAAGAGGAACTTGCGCACGGTGAAGGATATTTTGCAGTAAATGTAAAGTGGCGGTGCGAACTAATGCATTTTTCGCCCCTTCCATTCATAATTCCCAATCATTCCGAGCCAGCCTGCAATAACGATATAGACAATGTGCAAAGGCTGTAGAAAAGGGAAAATCCAAAGTTCTTTCTTCTTTGAAAAGAAGCCACTAACGGGGACTAGGAATACCGATTCTGCAATCACCTTTGTTCCAAACAAAGCCAAGACTGTAGGCCAATTCTTTGGAGAAAAAGGGAGTAGAATAATTGCGGATAAAAACCAAACATTAAGTAGATAAACAAGGCTAAGAATGGCTGTCAGCTTATAATCCGGGTATTTTCCGCTCTTGGAAGCCCAGCGAATTCGTTGTCGAAAAAAGGAAGACCAATCGGGCTGGGAATCAGTAACTACAATCGCTTCTTTAGACTTTAAATAATGGACTTGCGTGGGAAACTTTTGCTGCATTTTGTAGCGCAAAACATAATCATCGCCGGAGGCAAAATGATTGAAGCCTTCATAGCCTGCTACTTCGTCAAAAGCCGCTTTTGAAAAGGCGAGATTGGCACCATTAGCCATATTGCCTATGCCTAGTTGATGAGCTGCTGCGGTGATGCCCTGCATCATCATGAAATCCAAAGATTGAAAACGAGCAACTATCGTTGGTTTGTATCGAAATGCTACTGGTCCAATGACCATCGCTGCCTTTTCTTTTTCGAAAAGTGCAACAATGTTTCGAAGCCAATTTTTAGGCAGGACACAATCGGCATCGGTTGTCACAATTAACGGTGAATTGCTTGCTCGAATACCGCAGGATAAGGCCTGCTTTTTGAAGGCAATTGTTTTAGGAAAGTCTTTGGAGAATTCTTTTAAGGAAAGTACAGTAACACCTTCAAATGTCGCTGCCAGGGCGGCCGTCGCATCTTCAGAATGGTCATCCACCAATATAATCTCAAGAAGGTTTTTAGGAAAATTTTGCCCGAGAATGGAGTGCAGACAAGCCTCAATATTTGCTGCTTCATTGCGTGCAGGAATGACGATGGCGACTTTGGTTGTAGGAACGAAATCTGTGGGAGTTTGAAATACCTTTTGGCGTGCCCAGCCGAGCCGATAAACTAGCATCAGCAAGGCATACAAAATGCTAAGGGAAATGCCGAAAGCGAGGAAAATCTGCACAACGCAAAATAAACTTGTTGGCAATGAAGTTTCGGGAATGGGCGCATGAATGGTATTTTCGTGGCTCAATTAAGTCTTTATGAATTTTCAACTCTCCGAAGAGCAAATCGCGGTACAAAAAGCTGCACGCGATTTTGCCCAAACAGAATTACTACCCGGTGTCATTGAGCGCGATGAAAAGCAGAAGGTGCCACTCGGGCAATTAAAGAAGCTTGGAGAACTCGGTTTTCTTGGCATGATGGTGGATCCTAAATGGGGCGGCTCTGGCATGGACGCTATCAGCTACGTGTTGGCAATGGAAGAAATTTCAAAGATTGATGCTTCTGCTTCAGTGTGTATGAGTGTGAATAATTCGCTCGTTTGCTGGGGGCTGGAAACATACGCGAATGATGAGCAGCGCGAGAAATATTTACGCCCTTTAGCCACTGGCGAAAAGATTGGTGCTTTCCTTTTGTCGGAGCCAGAAGCAGGCTCTGATGCCACTTCCCAGCGTACTACTGCCGAAGATATGGGCGACCATTACTTGCTCAACGGTACAAAAAACTGGATTACCAACGGCTCCACCGGCTCTACTTATTTGGTGATAGCACAGACTTACCCTGAGAAAAAACACAAAGGAATTACTGCTTTAATTGTTGAAAAAGATTGGCCGGGCGTAACCGTCGGTGCAAAGGAAAATAAACTAGGCATCCGTGGTAGTGATACCCATAGCATCATGTTTCAGGACGTGAAAGTGCCCAAAGAAAATAGAATTGGCGATGATGGTTTTGGGTTTACGTTTGCGATGAAGACTTTGGCTGGAGGCCGCATTGGCATTGCATCTCAAGCTTTGGGTATTGCTAGCGGAGCCTATGAATTAGCTTTGAAATACTCTAAAGAACGCAAGGCTTTTGGCACTGAAATCATGAACCATCAGGCTATTGCATTTAAGCTTGCAGACATGGCTACTGCCATTGAAGGTGCGCGGCTTTTGTGCCTGAAAGCAGCTTGGCTAAAAGACGAACATCAGAACTATGATTTGGCTGCGGCGATGGCAAAATTGTATGCTTCGGAAATAGCGCAATGGGTGACCAATGAAGCGGTGCAAATCCACGGTGGGTATGGCTATGTGAAGGAATTCCACGTAGAGCGCCTGCTGCGCGATGCTAAGATTACCCAGATTTATGAAGGCACCAGCGAGGTGCAGAAAATCGTGATTTCTCGGACGATATTGAAGTGAGTTTCTTGAAGTTTTGATTTGTATGTGAAAGGCCGAACCGAGTGTTCGGCCTTTCTTATTGAACAGCACACCTTGGATACATTTTGTTTTTAGGAAGAACCAACATTTCTGTCACCAATCAAAGCAACAATTTCCGCCGCAGCCAGACTCGACAAAGCAATCCCCATTCCCCCAAAACGAAACGCACCAAACACTCGATTGGAGAACGATTTGATGATGGGGGATTTTGATTTGCCGAAGGCCATAATGCCCGACCAGCGCATGTCTATCTCAAAATGCTGACCCGGAAGTATCATCTCACGGAGCTTCGATTCCAGATCTTCTTGAATCAATTTCGTGGTAGAAAAAGTCTGCGTTCGTTCTCCAGCGAAATCAAGATTCCTCGCACCGCCAATTAAGACTCGTCCATCTATTTCCCGAAAGTAATAGTAGCCTTCGTCGTAGTGGAAAATACCCTTGAGTTTCAAACCTGGAATGGGTTTCGTGATGATTATTTGGCCACGACCTGGAACGATATCTTCATTGGGTAAAAGCTGCTTTGTGAAAGCGTTCGTACAAACCGTGAGTGTGCCTGTATAAAGGACGATTGAATCATTTCGCAACGGAGATTGCAGCGCTACTAAAACATGGTTTTCATTTTCTTCAAATTGCCGTACCTCCGCGCCAGTCTTGATTTCTATGCCTTTTGAAATGGCTAAATCTATCAAGCTTCGAATAGCTTTCCCGGTATCGATACTTCCTTCAAACGGACTGTAAATGAGCGCAGCAACCTTATCTTTTGCAAAGCCAAAAGTTTCAATCCTTTTATGGTCTTCTTGATAGGCTTCGAGTTCAATAACTGGCCGCAACAAATCGTTGAGATAATCGAGCCTTTCCATCACTGCTAAATCCTCTTCCGCAATCAGCTCAAAGCCGCCATCATTGCGGTATCCAAGAGCTTCATCGCCCAATCTTTTTCTCAATAATTCCAAACCTTTTTTACGTTTTGAAAACAAAGAAATCACCGCTTCTTCGCTTTGCGTTTTAAGGTCGTCGAGCAGTTCGCTGGCGCTGCCCATACAGGCGAAACCTGCGTTCCTTGTCGAAGCTCCTGTAGGCAGCAGTCCGCGTTCCAACACCAGCACTCGAGCTTCGGGATAAGCCTGTTTCAACTCAATGGCTACGGAAAGTCCCGTGATGCCACTCCCAATAATGATATGGTCGTAGTGAAGAAAGGATTGTCGTTCCCAGTAGGAGAGCATGGCGTAAAGATAGTTCCATTTGTTATAGGAAGCCTTTAGCTGCGACTCAGTGCGGTGCTTGTTTCTCCCTTGCCCAGTCTGGTTTTTAGCCAGTTTTTAAGTTCGGCGGCGATTTGTTTATGATGAAGTTTTTCGATTGGTGTTCTGAATTTCCTTTGGAAAAAGTGACTGTTGATTAATATTCGATGGTCGTCTGCAATGAAGACCACGATTTCCCTTTCTTCTTTTTGTCTGCCGATATTTTTACTCATAATCATGAATACTTCCGGAGCTTCGGGATGACGGCCAAATGCAAAATGATTTTCTGTCAGAAATTGCTGGAGCAACACGATGTTTTCGGAGAAAAGGCGATGCGCAGGAATTGATAGAAAGTGCAAGGACTGATAAGTACGGCGCAAGGCGACAACCAGCAATAATCCAAGGAGAACCGGAATTAAAATCTGGGCTTTATAATTGCTATTTGGCGCTATAAGCAGGAAGTAAAGTAGAGCCGGAATCACTGTAAGGAAAGGCAATGCAAGCAAGGTCATCCGCCGACTGATTGGATACCGCAAATGCTTTTTGATAAAGCTCAATTGCCCTAAAATTTCTTTGTTGAATTGTTCGTTCGGGGTACTCGCTCCTATTTGTTTCATCAATAATTTTTGCAGGAAAATGGGGATTCAAATTCTTTCCTGACTGGCAAATGTCGGAGTTCGTTTTTAGGCTCCTGCCAAATCTCATTGCCACCAAACCTCAACCTGTATTTTTGCAGCCCTCCAAGCAAGCGCTTAGAGCAGCTTTAATATGGATTACAACTTCAGCGAGATAGAGAAAAAATGGCGGAAATGGTGGCAGGATAATGCCATCTACAAAACGACCAACGATACGAGCAAACCGAAATGTTACGTGCTCGATATGTTCCCTTATCCAAGTGGTGCGGGGTTGCATGTTGGTCATCCGCTGGGCTATATCGCCTCCGATATTTATGCACGTTACAAACGGGCACGCGGCTACAATGTGCTGCATCCAATGGGCTTTGATGCGTTTGGGCTACCTGCGGAACAATACGCTTTGGAGACGGGGCAACATCCTGCAGTGACGACCGAGCAGAACATTAAGCGTTATCGCGAGCAACTTGACAACATTGGTTTTTCCTTCGATTGGGAGCGTTCGGTGACGACCTCTGACCCGAATTACTACAAGTGGACACAGTGGATTTTCATTCAGCTTTTTCAATCATGGTTTGACCGAGAAGCACAGCAGGCGCGGCCTTTAGCTGATTTGATAAAGACTTTTGAAAAGGAAGGCAATGTTTCTATTCCTGCGCCAGGTGATGAAGATTTGAATTTTAATCAGGAGGAATGGAAGGGCTTTTCGTTGAAGGAACAGCGCGAGGCATTGATGAAATATCGCATCGCCTACCTCGACTTTGCGAACGTGTGGTGGTGTGACGTTTTGGGAACTGTATTGGCCAATGATGAAGTAATTAATGGTCTTAGCGAGCGCGGCGGACATCCTTGTGTACGTAAGAAAATGCGGCAATGGATGCTCAGGATTACAGAGTTTGCAGAGCGGCTTTTGAAAGGTTTAGACGGCCTGGAATGGACTGACGGCATGAAGGAAATGCAACGTGCTTGGATTGGCAAAAGCAACGGGGCGCAAATTCAGTTTGAGGTTCAGGATACAGACTTCAATATCGAGGTCTTTACCACGCGGCCTGATACCATTTTTGGGGTGGACTTTATGGTGCTAGCGCCGGAGCATGAGCTTGTAGGTAGCATTACTACAGTGGTGCAGCAAGAAGCGATTGCAGAATA
>JBDTKK010000256.1:0-6522 GCA_039935335.1 Chitinophagaceae bacterium | reverse complement strand
CTTTCCAGAAAATCCATGATTTGTAAAGCACTTCGGGTGAATCCCAAAAATGCACTGAACGGAACTACAGCTTTGAATATGGTTGCGCTACGCGAAGGAGCCACTATTCTTAGAGTTCATGATGTGAAGGAGGCTATGGAATGTATTCGGCTTTTCGAGCAAATTAATGGCTGATGGAAACTTCTTTTCCCCTTACAAAATTGGATGCCTTTTAAATTCCTTTTCCCTGTCAAATAGATATCGGTAAGTCACCAAAATGCGGCTGGGCTTGGAATCCAGCGTTTCGGCAATGTTTATCATTTTAGGGTTGAAGTCGCCAATCCACTGCATTTCGTAGCTCAGGTATTTCTTTTGCGCTTGTATCACCTTGGCTGCTTCCAACACCAAATACGCATCAACACCTTTCCCCTGAAACTCTGGAATAATGCCAAAAACAAGCCCAACAAAACGGTCGCATTTTCCGAACTTTTTCAAGAAGAGGAATTTTAATTTTTGAAGTATTCCAAACTTACCATGAAGATGTTTGAACCATTGATTCAGGTCTGGAAGGTTCACCCAAATCGCAATCGGCTCATCCTTGTAATAGGCGAACCAGGAAATTTTCTCGTCCATCACAGCCTTCATGTTGTTGAACATTTTATAAGCTACGCGTTCTTCTATTTGCTTCCCACCGCCGTGCCCCGCCCATGCTTTGTTATAGACGTAAGCAAAGTCTTTTGCAAACTGTTTTAACTGGCTTTTTTTGATGGGCTTGATACTATAATCTTTGTCTTCACTAAGCCGCGCATGACGTTCTTCATATTTCCCGTTGTGAGCCCCTGCAACCGTTCTAGCGAAGCAGATTTGATTGAAATAAAGCTGGAAACCGTATTGCTCAAAAAGCTGTTGATAATAGGGCGGATTGTAGTTCATCTGATACAGCGGCTCGTAGAAACCTTCCGTCAGTAAGCCCCACCAGGCAAGCCTTTCACCGAAATTGATAGGACCATCCATCGCCTCCATACCTCTTTCTTGCAACCAGTTCTTACAATGGTCGAACATGAATTTTGCCGCTTCAAAATCGTTTGAACATTCAAAGAAACCGATGCCACCTGTTGGTTGCGATTGTTTGTATTGATTATTTACAAAAGCAGCAATTCGTCCAATCGGCGTATCAGAATCATCTAACAAAAGCCAGCGAGTACATTCCCCCTTCTTGAAAAACTTATTTTGAGTAGGGTCAAAAACGGCCTCAATATCCTTGTCTAAAGGGCGAATCCAATGCGGGTCGTTCTTATAAATTGTAGCAGCCAGCTTGAGGAACGCTGCTTTGTCCGCTGCCGTCAGCACTTCTTTTAGCTTCATTTACTACCAAAAATAAGCTTGTGATTTAAATGGAGATCCTGCGTATAGACCTATTTCGAATTTCCCCCCAGCCCGCTAGCACTTTCCTTACCTTTGGCAGGTTTTTAAAAAAATCAAAGCATTATTTCTATGGGCTACGTAAAAGACCGATTTCAAGAAGTATCAGGTCAAAAAGCAATTGAGGTTAAGGATCTCCTCAAAGAGCACGGCGACACGGTATTAGCAACAGTAACACTCGCACAACCTTATCAAGGCTCACGCGGCATACCAACATTGGTAACAGAAACATCCCTTTTGGATAGTGAAGAAGGAATTCGATTCCGTGGCTATTCCATTCCGGAATTGCGCAAATTGCTACCTAAAGCGGGTGACGGTAAAGAGCCTTGCCCCGAAGGTTTGTTTTATTTAATGCTCACCGGAGAAATCCCGAGCGATGAAGACGCGGGTCATATTTCTACTGTTTGGGCGCGGAGAAGCCAGGTGCCGAACCACGTTTTTAAGGTGATTGAATCTTTCCCAATTTCCTCGCATCCTATGACGCAGTTCTGCGCAGCGATACTCGCACTACAGACGGAAAGCAAATTTGCAAAAGCCTACCACGAGGGTATTCCTAAAAGCGAACATTGGGACTACGTGTATGAAGACACGATGACGCTCATTGCACGCCTACCGCGGATTGCGGCTTATATCTATCGACGCAAATACAAATTCGGTGCGGATATCCACCCCGATGGCATGCTCGATTGGAGCGGGAACTTTGCACACATGCTGGGCTATGACGACCCTAGCTTTCAGGAGTTGATGCGCCTCTATCTTACTATTCATGCCGACCATGAAGGAGGTAACGTGAGTGCTCATGCGACTCACCTTGTAGGCTCTGCACTTTCCGACCCTTACCTTTCTTTGTGTGCTGGTATGACTGGCCTTGCAGGCCCATTACACGGCCTAGCCAATCAAGAAGTAATTCGTTGGATTGAAGAACTTCAATCCAAGCTCGGCACTTTAGAACCTAGTAAGGAGCAAATTGCTGCCTACATCGAAGAGACTTTGAAAGAAGGTAAAGTTGTGCCAGGCTATGGTCACGCTGTATTGCGCCAGACCGATCCACGTTTTGTAGCTCAGATGGAATTTGCTAAAAAGCATTGTCCGGACGACCCAACAATAAAAACCGTTTGGAACGTTTATGAAGTAGCTCCTGCCATTCTTGAGGCTACCGGAAAAATCAAAAATCCATGGCCAAATGTTGATGCGCATTCTGGCGCATTACTCAAGCATTATGGTTTGGTGGAAGAAGAATTCTACACCGTACTATTTGGTGTGAGTCGTGCGCTGGGGGTGCTTACCAGCCTTTGTTGGGATCGTGCCTTGGGTTTCCCATTAGAGCGGCCAAAGAGTATTACCACAGCTTGGGCAAAGGAATTTGTAGCTAAAGCAAACACTACTAAGTAAATATTCCCCAAAACGAAAAGCGCCGCAGGCTTCATGCTTGCGGCGCTTTTTTATGAGCAGTTGAAGCTATTGCAACGCAGTTCGCAAGGCAGCCACTGCGACTCCTTGTGCTGTACGGGCTTCGGGAACTACTCTGGATAGGCCAAAGAAATCATGCGTCACACCATCGTAGGAACTGCGGGTAACGCTAACACCCGAACCAGTCATAACATTTTGCAAGGCAAGCGCATCACCATCAAGTGGGTCAATCACTGCACTAATAATAGTGGTAGGAGGAAGATCTTGCAAATTGGCCTGTAGTAAATTAATGCGTGTGTCAACTGCATCAGTGCTTCGGAGGTAATTAGTAAAATAATAAATCATCAAACTCTTGCTCAGCGGCTCTGCAGAAGCAAATTGAGAATAGCTTGCACTCGACATGGTGGGATCTGCGATGGGCGAAATCAGCAACTGGCAACGCGGCATGGTGATTCCAGAATCACGGGCGGCGATAGAGACATTGCAAGCGAGATTAGCTCCAGCGTCTTCGCCCGCAACGGCAATCCGCGTTGGATTGATGTTTAAGCTTCCCGCGTTGGCAAGCATCCATCGATACGTCGCAAAAGCATCATTATGAGCGGTCGGAAATTTATTTTCTGGAGCTAGGCGATAATTAAGACTAACCACAACGGCGCCTGTCTGCTCCGCAAGTGCCCTAGCACTGTTATCGTACGTCGCAGCACTCCCTATGACCCAGCCGCCACCATGAAAATAAAGGATAGCCGCATAGGGTTGCGTACCTGACCTTGGCCGATAAACCCGCGCATGAAGTATCGTTCCGTTCACCGGTATTTCCATATCTGCAGTGTCTGTTGTTGGCACCGAAGCTGGCAAACCGTTCTGCCGCGCAAGTTCTTTTTCTGCATCAAAAATGTTAAGCAATAAGCGTGCGTTTGTGGCAGATAAATTTTGAATTGGCGCTTGATGGAAGCTGTCTAATTGCTCAATAACAGCAATCATCTCTTTGTGCATGGAAGGCCCCCAAGTTGGTGGTTGCCCCTTCGGACTAACGATAGAATTGTCGCTGTTTTTGCAGGATGCTGTAAGCAGGAGCGCAAGCGCTAGGCAGGCCATTAATGCTCCGGAAAAGTTGATCTTCATGACGTACTTGGGAAACTGGTTTTGTATGGTTGGCAATTTTAAAAGAAGATTTTGCTTTGTTCAAAATGCAAAAGCTTCGCCCAAATGTAATGCGCATTATGGCTTCGCAAGTACCTTTGAGCTTTTCCAAAAAAATCCCACAAAAGATCCCACATAGATTATGAGTAGAGGTCCCGTTTCCAATTTTATTGAACATCACTATCGCCATTTCAATTCCGCTGCCTTGATGGATGCCGCCAAAGGCTATGAAACGCATCTTTTGGAAGGTGGCAAAATGATGATAACGCTTGCCGGCGCGATGAGCACAGCGGAATTGGGCATTTCGCTTGCAGAAATGATTCGCCAGGATAAGGTGGCGATTATCTCTTGTACTGGTGCCAATCTTGAAGAAGATGTGATGAACCTTGTGGCGCATAACAGCTACAAGCGCGTCCCTAATTATCGCGATTTGACGCCACAGGACGAATGGGATTTACTGGAAAATCACTACAACCGTGTTACTGATACTTGCATCCCTGAAGAGGAAGCTTTCCGTCGTCTTCAGAAGCATTTGGTGGCTCAATGGAAAAAGGCTGAAGAGGCAGGTGAGCGCTACTTTCCGCATGAATTTTTGTACAAAACTGTGCTTAGTGGCGAGCTGGAACAGTACTACGAAATAGACCCAAAAGACAGTTGGATTATTGCTGCGGCGGAGAAGAATTTGCCAATCGTTTGTCCAGGATGGGAAGATAGCACGACGGGCAACATCTTCGCCAGCTACGTGATAAAAGGCGAGCTAAAGGCCAGCTTAGTGAAGAGTGGTATTGAGTACATGGTTTGGCTCACGGAATGGTATCGCGCCAACTCGGGCGGCAAAGGCATTGGTTTCTTCCAGATTGGTGGCGGTATTGCCGGCGATTTCCCGATTTGTGTCGTGCCGATGATGTACCAGGATTTGGAATGGCATGATGTGCCTTTTTGGAGTTATTTCTGTCAGATTTCAGACTCAACAACTTCCTTTGGCTCCTATAGCGGCGCGGTGCCGAATGAGAAAATTACTTGGGGCAAACTGGATATTCACACGCCGAAATTCATTGTAGAAAGTGATGCAACGATTGTCGCGCCTTTGATTTTTGCTTGGTTGTTGGGGTGGTGATTTTCGATTTGAAAATTTAAAAATTCACCACTTAGACACTAAGAACACAAAGGGTCACTAAGTCCAGAAGGCTTATAGTTCCAGCATCTTGATACCGAACACTTGAGACCGACGTCTATCTACTCTCTACTAATTACTCTCTACTAATTACTATCCACCCCCTACCCTCTCTCCCCAAAAAGCAAACTGCCGATGCGGAGCATAGTACTACCCTCTTCAATAGCTAATTGATAGTCTCCGCTCATGCCCATCGAGCAGATGGCAAATTGAGGCTGGGCAAGGAATTGAACACTTTTAAGGTTTAGGAATAAAGCATGAAGTCGGGCAAATTCTTTACGGGTTTGGACTTCGTTGTTAGTGGCAGTGCCCATGCCCATAAGGCCGCAAATGCGCACATTTTGGAGGTTGTTTTTTTGAGCTTCAAAGTATTCTAAGAGTTCGAAGACTTCTTTTTCATCGAGCCCAAATTTTGTTTCTTCTTCGGCGACGTGGACTTGAAGTAGGACATCAATTGTGCGGCCAAGAGTAGCTGCTTGTTTGTTGATTTCTTCTAAAAGTCGGAAGGAGTCAACGCTCTGAATCAGGTACACAAAGGGTGCGATGAGTTTTACTTTATTGCGTTGCAGATGCCCGATGAAATGCCATCGGATATCGGTAGGTAATTGGCTTTGTTTTTCGACCAATTCCTGAACATAATTTTCACCAAAATCGCGTTGACCAGCATCGTACAGGCTTTGTATTTCAGCAGCAGATTTTTTCTTGGAAACTGCTACCAGGCTTACGTTTGAAGGAATTCTGTTGAGCAGGTTTTTGTAGGAAGAAATTGAATTCATGGGAGAGATTTTTAGAAGAACCTTTGGTTGAAAAATGGTTTGTAGGTTAAAAGTGTCTGCGTGAGTGATTGCAGCGAAAATCCTTTTTTTTGCTATTTTTCAGGCTTCAATTTTGCAATGAGATTGCCAGCAAAAAAAAGATTGTAGCGGAAAGCACGACCTCGGCTGCCCTTGAGCGAAGATTGGTGAAGAAAAAAGGTTGGCAGGGCAGCCGAGGGCACGCCCAAGTTTCCATTGCCTTGTAAAGAAAAGCGCCTCTCGGAAATCCGAAAGGCGCTTGAGCAAAAATTTGGGTTATTGAATGGCGATTTTGGCCTTTGCGCGGTTGCCATTTTGCGTCATCACGTCCACGATGTAATGTCCTGCGGCTCTGCTTGGCGCGTTGATAGAAGCCCTGCCGGAAGCATCAAACTTTGCTTCGCCAGACCAAACGGTTTTGCCGAGCATGTCTATGATATTTATAGTGACATTTTGCGCGATAAAACTGGCATTATTCGTGATAATGTCAAACTCGCCGTGACTTGGGTTTGGCGCGATAGAAATCACATCTGCAGCGAACGGAATGATGGAAATGCCGACATTGCTATTGTCAACATATCGCGGAGATTTCCAGAGGCCGCG
>JBDTKK010000255.1:0-5404 GCA_039935335.1 Chitinophagaceae bacterium | reverse complement strand
ATGCTGGTCTTGAAGGTTCTGTAATCGTGAATAAAGTACGCGAAGGCAAAGGCGACTACGGTTTCAATGCCCGCAGCGAAGTTTATGAAAACCTGATTGGTGCCGGTGTTATTGACCCGACTAAGGTGGCGCGTGTAGCCCTTGAAAATGCCGCTTCTATCGCAGGGATGTTGCTCACTACAGAGTGCGTGATTGCGGATAAGCCGGCTCCGAAAGATGCTCATGGCCCTCAAGGCGGTATGCCGGGCGGAATGGGAATGGATTATTAATTCAAAATTAAAGATGCAAAACCCCGCGCTGTAATGGTGCGGGGTTTTTTTGTGGGTATTGGAGGGATTGGATTAGTTGGGAGAGTGGGCGGGGCTAAATGTGGTCGGAGACCGCGATCCACAGCGACGTAGTCTGGAGACTACACCGAGCGGGCAAGTCACAGAATTGTGATTGGAACTCGCACAACTTCTTTTGACCAATACCTAAAACCTTGTAATTAAATCCCTATCTTTGCAATCACACAAGCAGGCTCATTCGGCCTGCTTGTTTTTATACAAACTCATGAAACAACTAATATCTTTTACTCTTCTTCTGCTTGTGTCTAGTGCCTGTTTCGCTCAAAAGGAAGTGAAAAAGGGGCATAATGTCTATACTTTATCGTTAAATGGCAGCAATCAATTCAATAAGCTGAATGTTGATTATGGGCCTACCAATACTATCTTCCCCAAAAATACCTTTTGTTATACAGCGAGTGCCGAATATAGTCGCATCACTCGCTATGGTCTGATTTTAACTGTAGGACTTGATTATGGATCACAAAAGCACAGCTTCAATGTAATTCAGCATCTTGATACGTTTGATCGTGAAGCAATTAAAGGTTTGAAAGGAGCGACTTTCAACTCAGGGATTTCTGCAACTAATAAATATTTTGGGCTAAAGGTTATGATTGGTTATTCTTATGCCATTACGCCAACTTGGAATATAATTGGGAAAGCTGGATTTAGAGAGTGTTTTTATACCACTGGTAAGCCGTTACTCCGCGGCACTTCGTCAGTTACTTATAATTTAGACAATGACAGCAACAGCTTTAGGCAAACTAATTTCAATACCTTAGATTTTCAGTTTGGAGAAGACCCCAATAGTGCTAAAGTGCCTAAATGGTTTCCATGGACAGGTAGGTTTGCTAACTGGGAATTTTATCTTGGTGCAGAGAAAAAAATAAAGAGCTTTTGGATTGAATCTGTTGGTCTTGGCATCAATGCTCGCAGAACTGTGGAAAAAGCAAAATATCCTTCGGCAACCGATTATTACCTTACTAGTTGGGGCGATGCGACCTATTCTCAATCGTATTATTATGAACGAAATTTTACTATGGGCTTGACACTTTCGGTAAATTTTTGACGGGTTTGAAATAGCCTGATTTTAGTCATTCCCAGTTGGCAATAGACTCCGCCCAGGCGCGTGTCTTCACGCGTCCGGCTAAAACTACCTACCCCGCTGCCTCAAGCATGGTGCGTCAGCCTTGAGCGTGTGCCTGCTTGTGGCTAAACGAGATAATCAACATTTAATAATTATCCCACAAGCTCTCCACAATGTTCTTTATTGTCCTGTCATCAAGGCTGTCAAATTCCGACTTATCGTAAATGGTCAATAAATAGACCTCTTTATTTTCGGTTAGGACGTAAGTTATTACTCGTGCTCCGCCGCTTTTTCCTTTTCCCTTACTCTTTATGGCAACCCTGATTTTGTAGGTATTATTTCCCAAAGCCTTTCCCATTTCAGGATTCTGGGATAATTCGTTACCCAAAATAGCTAATTCTTCTTTGAGCGAAGGGAATTTCTTAATGAGTCTTTTTGCTTCATTCTTAAACTTTTCACTTACCAGAACACTAAAGCTCATTCAAGAATTCATTTAGCGTTTGTTTAGGGCCTTTTGTGTTTTTCAGCGTAGCAATTTCCGCAAACGCTTCCTTCAAATCAGACTTCAGTCTTAAAGCTTGTTCGTATTTCTTCAATTTATTAAGCACTTTTTCCCAGTCCGTCAGTGGGAGTTGAACGGCTTGTATGTTCCCGTTTATGTCATTTAAATATTGAAGTGCTATTTTCATTTTTCAAAGTTAGGGAAGTTTGTTCAAAAAAATCTGTCATCGTTCGGCATTGACTCCAACCTACTGCCTGCCCCGAAGAAACGCGTGGTCGCTCTATGATATCGCCTCTGGCTACGAAAATTCCTGGTTCATTGCAGGTTAGAGAACGGCCGAAGGTTGAAAGACCAACAAAGGCGGAATAGCGCGGTTTTTTTTGTGTGCGAAAAGGTACTATCATAGGAATTGTATTAGTTTCGTTGGAGAGCGGGCAATGGCGGGAGACTAACAAGAGCAAAAATTATATGAATTACATCATTACCCCAATAAAAACAGATGACAAAGTAGCGGTAACCAACCTACAGGCAGCTTTGGTTTTTTTGGGAAGCAAACAAAGCATAGTGCTAACAGCCGATGAATTAAGTGCTTTGCAAAAGCAATGGCAACAGGAGCAGCAGAATGTCCAGCTTGGCGAAGCAACAAGAAAGCTAATAGCTGTTTTTCAAGAGCAGTATAATGTAGATGATAAATTGGGCACTGTCGGAGAGTCAACTGCCGTCAAACTAAATGAGGTACTGAAAGGTTTTGGGGCTTTTGAAGAAGTGGTTAAATCACCAGTAGGAGTAAAACAGGATTTTTTAAAATTTAAAATTCGGCCCAAATAATAGGAAGAAAGCCTCCTTCGTCCGTTCGGATTCCTGTAGCCTAAGTCGCGCGATAATGTAGCCTCTGGTTATGAAAAGTCCGGGTTCGTTGCATTTTAAAGGCTGCGCAACGGTCGCAAGACCAAAAAGTGCAATTTCATTTTTTAAAGCCTATGTGGTCGCGGTCTTCCCATTTTCTTTGTGCAGCTTTATCGTCCAGTAAGTTTTCAATTGCGTCATAGATACCCGACAACTGAGTATCGTGCTCGCTAATACGTTCTTTTATTTCGCGCAATTGCTCCTTAATATCACTGTGCAGCATGATGGCGCGGCGTATTTCAACGAACGCCCGCATGATGGCAATGTTCATGTTTATAGCACGGTCACTATTCAGTATCCCGCTCAGCATGGCTACGCCTTGTTCTGTAAAGGCATAGGGCATATACTTGCTATGCTGGCCGCGCCCGGAGGTTTCTAAGGTCACAATTTGTGACCTTAAAGAGTTCGCGTTATTGTTTGAAGCTTCAAACTGAAATCTCAAAGATTCCCATTCAGCTTTAGTCAGCTGAAACATAAAGTCTTCCGGGAAGCGTTTATTGTTTCTTTTAACTGCCTGATTAAAAGCTTTAGTTTCTACCTCATACAAAGCAGCAAGGTCTCTGTCCAACATTACACGTTGGCCGCGTAGTTCGTAAATACGGTTTTGTATGGCTTGTATTATTTGCATAATGTTGCGTAATGTTGCGTAAAGTAATTTTCGCTAAGAAATGACTTATTTTTCTGCAATCTTTAATTTTCCCGTCAGTCCGGCCGTTGCAAGACCTCCAATCTACGTCGCAGGATCTAAGTCGGCTACTTTTCAAGTTCAATCATCTCCAGTGCGACAATTTTTTCTTTCCTTTTGTAGTCTTTCTTAGAATCAAGCTTTCCTTCTGAATAAATTTCAAGAGTCGCCTTAAAGCAAATTGTATTAATAACCTGTCCTTTATGAACTTGGTCAAATGCAGGAATAAAAATTAAGGCAATTAAGGTTGACGAGTTAAATACAGAATCCTTTGTTTCTCCAACCCATCCATAATTTGTCGCGTAATCAATATATTGAATCGTGACATTCTTTTTGTTTATTTCTTTCGGGTAAACATTATATTCTCTATTATCAGAGCTTATCTTGTAGCCTTCAAAAAAAATCTGAATGTTTTTATGAACTTCTGTAGTTGTATCATTAGCAATGACGACAAATCTATTTCTTAAAATTTGGGTTAAGTTGTCGATGTCAGAAATAGCAACATTCGCCACAGCTGCATTCCTGACAAATTTTGTTAAGTCTGCCTGCTTCTGTCCAAAAGTAGAGAAACAGCTAAGGCTAAATAGCAATATTAGTGTTATTCGGTTTTTCATCGCTTACTCACAACTCACACGATATTATCCCATTTTTCCAATTCAGCAATCATAATTTCCTTGCCCTTGTTTGTCTTCCTGCCGTTGCTCAATCTCTAACCTATAACGCCCGCATTCCATTCCCTCATCCCCCCAAATACAAATCCTCCAATTTCTTCCGCGCCCAATCAGTCTTCCGCAAGAATTTGAGGCTGGAATTAATGCTTGGATTATCCTGAAAACACCGCACAGGAATCTGCGCAGCAAGGCCTTCCCAACCCAATCGCTCCTGCATTTCTCGCAAAATAGATTCAAGGGTTTTTCCGTGTAAAGGATTGTTTTTCTGGTTCATGGTTGGGAGGCTAAAGATACTGGGACGAGAGGATTCCTGCCACAACTGGTACTTTTCAATACGCTCAACAATGACTCGAATCTCCCAGAAGAAATGTCCCAACTCGACAAATAACGACAGCGGATTTTTACCTTTTACCTTTTGCCTTTTACCTTTTGCCTTTTACCTTTTAAACCCCCGTCAAATACCCACAGCAGATATTTTTAATTTTGCATTTTTAATTTTTAATTCCCCTCCTCCGTCCCCATCAATATCGCCCATGCCTTCAACCCATCCACTCTTTCAAAAATTATTTTGAGAATCCCTGCCAGAGGAATGAATAAAAACATCCCCGGAATACCCCAAAGCAAATGACCTGTCAGCACAGCAATGATGGTAACGAGAGGGTTCATCTTCACACGCTTTCCAACAATTCGGGGCATCAAAATATTGGCGTCCAAAAAGTGAATAACGAGGAGAATGATGACGACAACAAGAGCTTGTCCAGGTGAACTATTGCTTAAAGTAATCAGTGCCGAAATGGCCATTGATGTATAGATGCCGAGGTACGGAATGATGTTGAGCACGGCGGCAAGCACGCCCAAAAGCAACGCATACTTTATGCCAAAAATAAAGAAAACGCCAACATTGAGCGTGGCTACTACCACCATTTCTATCAATAAACCTAAGACGTAAGAATTGGCCAATGTGCGGGTTTTCGTGATGATTTCTCGCACTCTGGGCTGGTCTTTATCATCAAATAATTCAGTGAAAAAAGCTTTCATCAATGCCCGATGGGCGAGCATGAAAAAACTGAAGATGAAAACGAAAATTGTCCAGATTGTAAAGCCGCCAACCGCCAGCAATAAGCCTTGTGCAAGAATAGAAGCAGAGTTGGCAAACTTGTCTGCCGAGCTATTGAGGAACTGCAATTGCCTGCCCGCATCAACGTTAAATTTCAGGGCTATCCAGCCTTG
>JBDTKK010000254.1:0-7617 GCA_039935335.1 Chitinophagaceae bacterium | reverse complement strand
AACGTTTCCACAGCAACCACGGAATTCTTTTTGAACCTTGTAAAATTTAGTTTGTCTTTAAAGTTGGCAATTTCAGCCGGTTCTTCATGTAAGCTTCGTCCTACGCCATGTCCGGTAAGATTTCGTATCACCTTAAAACCCCGCCTTTTCGCTTCTGTTTCAATGAAATATCCAATTTCGGAAATCTTTATGCCACCCTTTATACTACTTATTGCCTTCTTCAAAATATCCTTTGATGCGTCCACCAATTTTTGATGACCGTTTTTGTCTTCACCCAGCACAAAAGAGCCCCCATTGTCCGACCAAAATCCGCCCATTTCTGCGGATACATCAATGTTAATCAAATCGCCCTCTTTCAAAACCTTTTTTAGGGATGGAATGCCATGACAAAATTCATTTGCAATGCTGATGCATGTAAAACCTGGAAATTTATAAGTCATGAACGGTGCGGAATTTGCCCCGAAATCTTTTAGAATAGTTCCTCCATATTCATCCAGCTCTTTAGTGGAGATTCCTGGTCGGGCAAAATTCCTCATTTCTTTAAGCGTATAAGCAACAATGTTACTTATTTCCTTCATTCCGGCTAATTCCGATTCTGATGATATTGACATAAATTGGCTGTTTGTGTGCGTCGCTTTTTTGCTTGTTGACTAAGGTTTTGAAACTGGGCCGGTGTGGAATTAAAAATTCCAAGGCTCAAAATTACAACAAAAAGCAATTGGGAATATCCTGGGAGGCTTGAATGTAGCTTTAGGAATGAAATGCGTTTAGTAGCGCAGCAGGGCAATTTTAATAAAGAAACCAAAATCATCTTTCATCAAAAAAAAATCCTGCACCTTTGCGGTTCAACCATTAGAATTAAGAATATCATGGCTTTCAATCCCGCTAACAAGATTCAAGATTTGCAATATTTCGGAGAATATGGAGGTGTCAATCCTTCCATTTCTGATTCTTCTACCTACACTTTTCTTTCTGCAAAGAAGATGTTTGATACCTTTGAAGGCGATGCCGAAGGTTGTTATCTATATTCCCGCCACTCCTCTCCGAGCAATTTATACCTCGGTCAGGCACTTGCTGCGATGGAAAACACGGAAGCTGCGACCGTAGCCGCATCGGGTATGGGCGCAATTACTTCAGTGTTGTTTCAGCTCTGCGCTGCCGGCGACCATATTGTTTCCAGCCGCACAATTTATGGAGGTACTTATGCCTTCATGAAGAATTTTTTAAAGAAGCTAAATATCACTACTTCTTTTGTGGATAACACAAGGTTAGATATTGTTGAAGCGGCTATTACGCCAAACACTAAGGTTTTATATTGTGAGGCTGTGAGTAATCCTTTGTTGGAAATTACAGATATTTCTGGTATGGCGGCAATTGCTAAGAAACACGGTCTGAAATTAGTAGTGGATAATACTTTTTCTCCGCTTGCAATCTCGCCCAAAGAGTTGGGTGCAGATGTGGTGATTCATAGCCTCACCAAGTTTATTAATGGCAGTAGTGATACCGTTGGCGGTGTTACCTGTGGCACGCAAGAGTTTATAGATGCTTTGAGAAATGTAAATGATGGTGCGGCGATGCTTTTGGGGCCAACAATGGATAGCTTGAGGAGTGCCAGTATACTTAAGAATCTGCGTACATTACATATTCGTATCCAGCAGCATTCCCATAATGCATTGTATTTGGCGGAGCAATTGGAAGCGGATGGTTTGAGGGTTATGTATCCGGGGTTGGCGAGTCATCCCGGGCATGAATTGTACAAGAAGATGTATAATAGTGAGTATGGTTTTGGGGGAATGTTGGCGCTGGATGCGGGGACTTTGGAGCAAGCAAATGCCGTGATGGAATTGATGCAACACAGAAATGTGGGTTATCTGGCGGTAAGCCTCGGCTTTTATAAAACCTTGTTTAGTGCGCCGGGCTCTTCCACTTCCAGTGAGATTCCGGTAGAGGAACAAGTAGCGATGGGCTTGAGTGATGGACTGATTCGTTTTTCTATTGGCTTGGATAATGATATTGAGCGGACTTACCAGACGATTAAAGCGTGTATGAAGGAGGTTGGGATATTGTAAAGATAAAGGCCTATAAGGTTTTTGGAAACATCTTAGGTCTTGAGATGAATTTTTATATGGCAGGAGAACTTTCTATCCCAGAGCCAAGAATTCACTACCTTGTACCATGAATTTTCGCGGCGCTTTTTTACTAATAGTCATCGTTTTGCTGGGCGCAAATTGGAGTCGGGCGACAAACTATTATATAGCTAATAATGGGAATGATACCGCATTAGGTACTTCTCCTGTTACGCCGTGGAAATCGCTGAACAAAAAATATTCGGTCCTGCTCTCTGCGGGAGATAGCCTGTTGTTGAAAGGTGGTGACGTTTTTTCCGGATTCATTTACTTGTCGCCGGAAGAATATGGTATTGCTGGCAAGCCCATTTTCATTGGTTCTTATGATGGAGGGCGAGCGACTATACTTTCCGGACTTCAACCTGCAATATTCCTCTACAATACCGCCGGTATTTCCATTGCTAATCTCAACCTAACTGGCTCCGGAGACTCTACGAATTCAGCCAGTGGAATTTATGCTTATGTCGATACTCCCGGAAATGTAACGCTACACCAACTACAAATAGATTCCATCGACGTTTCCGGCTTTGGTAACGCGGGCGTAGAGATTCAATCATACCCCAAAGACCAGAGCAGGAGCGGTTTTCAGCAAGTACGCCTTACCCATGTGGTGGCGCACGATAATGGGAAAGTCGGTATCATGGTTTGGGGAAATTTCAAGAATACAGATTCCGGATACAATCATCAAAACGTCTATATCGGGCAATGTGCCGCCTACAATAACCGTGGTAAGGGCGCAGGAATAAGCGGGAGCGGCATTGAACTTAGCCAAACGGATAGTGCCACGATAGAATATTGTAGCGCATACAACAATGGCACAACCGGCTCTGGGGGTGTAGGTATTTGGGCTTGGGATGCAAATAGAATTACTATCCAACATTGCGAATCGCGCCACAACCATACGACTACTTCTGATGGCGATGGATTTGACCTGGATGGCGGCACGACCAACTCGGTGATGCAATACAATTATAGTCATGATAATGATGGAACGGGTTTTTTGCTTTGGCAGTTTGATGGTGCGCGTCCTTTTCGTACCAATGTAGTACGCTATAATATCAGTGAAAATGACTCGCGGAAACACAATGGATATTATGGCATGGTGGCGATGGGCAGTGGCGACAGTGCGGTCAATACTGGACTTCATGATATTCTTATCTATAACAATACACTTTTCAAAACTCGAATTCCTGGCAATGATCGTTTTCAAGGTCCGGCCATTTCTGCGGATGGGGACATTATCCAAAATGTAAACATCTTCAACAACATCTTTTCTTTAGATGGTAGCAGTCGATTCCTTTACAAGTGGCACAAAGCGGATTTGCATTTTTTAGCTAATTTATATAGCAGCACGGTAGGTTTCTGGGTGACAGAGCCGAGTGGCGATTATATTTCCTTGGGTCAATGGGCGGCTGCCACGGGGCAGGAAATGGATTCTGGGCGACTGGGTGCACTGATTGGGAATCCGCTTTTGGCTGCTCCGGGAGCAGCTGGTACAATAGGAAATCCAAATAATTTATCGTTACTTAGCAATAGTTATGGCCCCAAGTCGGGCTCACCAGTGATAGATGCCGGTTTAGATTTATTTAGGCGTTTTGGTATTCTTGTGGGCACAAGCGATTGTGTAGGCGGAAGAGTTCCAATTGGCGCTGGCTTTGATATTGGGGCAATAGAATACCAGATGCCAAATGCGATAGTAGTTGCTGCTGCCACGGCGGGTTGCAAGCTTTTTCCCAATCCCGCGAAAGCTTGGATTACACTGGAAGTACCGTCCTCAACAAGCAGTACCCTTATGAGTATTCGTGATATTGCAGGAAGATTACAGCGTAGCGGGCACTTTGTTGGGCAAACAAGGGTAGGAGTGGAGGATTTGCCGGCCGGCTGGTATTTCGTGCAGCTCCAATGGGCTGATGCGGCGGAAACACTACGCTTTTATAAAGAGTGAGGGAGGCGAGGGCAAAGACACCTAAGGTTTTCGGAAACATTATAGGTCTTGGTGGCTTATTTCTTCAAACAACATTTCTTGTACTTTTTCCCGCTTCCACAAGGACAAGGGTCGTTTCGACCTACTTTTTGCGAAACGGCAGGTTGTGGAGAAAAGTAGCTTAGATGTTCCTCCTCATCGTTTTCCTTCTCATTTATAGATATGATTTATAATATACTCTCATAGAATTCGAAGATATTGTTTAGGGTACGTTTGCGGGCTCTTTCAGATGGTTGAGCAAATTCCTTTGCAACATCACTATAGTTCCCACTTATACTAAAAGATACATACCCCTTATCAAACAAAACTTCGATACTTGGGAGTAATTCATGTAGATTACAATTTAATGTATCACCAATTGAAAGTCCTAGAAAGCTGCTATCAATTAAATTATCCTCGAGAGTCGCATCGGAAAATGCAGTAAATACTTCAGCATAAATAGATTGAACTTCATTCCTTTTTTCAGGATGATATAGCACCATCTGACATAGTGCTTCGGATACCGCTGTTTTACTATAGGTATATACTCCGGGAAGAAGTAGAAAATCTCTAAGAATTGAGGTATTGTCAAATCCTAAGGCATAGATGCATTGCCAAAGGTTTTCAGAAATATGGTCTCCTAGCCAAAAGTCTAAGAAGCCTTCGTCGTATTCTAGAAAGGAGAGTATTTTTGGTAAACTTTCAACAGCTTTTACTTCTTTTAATAAAAAGAAAGCGTGTAAAACGAAATTGTGCGTTTCGTCTTCCCAGTCCCGACTATTAAAGTAATCATATCGTTTTACCGCATCTACAAGCACTTTTTCAAGGTCTTCCACTAATGAAGCGTGCGGAAGTGCAAGGATTGCTAATAATTTTTCCTTCGGTATGTCTAAGCCAAAATGGTATAGATTTTGGATTTCTGGATGATTAAATGTTGGTGCTTTAGTTTTTTGTTCGTCTGGTGAGTACTTTTTTTGAATGGGCGTAATTCTTACTTTTTCTTCTTCCGCATATCGCGCCATGGCTTTTTTCATTCCTAGGTCGAATAAGAAAGTTTCTGCCTGTTCCGTATCAGGATGGTCCGGGGCAATTTCCTGAAGTATTTCAAATCTATTTTCCGCCAAGTCTTGATTTTTGATAGCTGCGTAATAGCGAATAGCAGTCTTTAAGAACCCAGTAAATTCTGCAATATGAAACAGATCTCTATCTTGGTATAAAGCTTTGATTTCCATAGCTTCACATAAAATTTCGGGTACTTTGCTGTATTCTGCTTCCTCAATAAATTTATTTGCTTTATTTAATAGCCCGAACAAATAATCAGGATGCTCGCTGAGAATCCATTCATTCACTTCAATCGCCTTTTTGTGTTCCCCTCGGACTTCATAGACAGCCATCAAATAATTTTTCAATACCGGCACCCTTGGGTATTTGAGTATTAGTTGCGTGAGCTTGTCTATTGTTTTTTTATTGTGCTTATCGTATATTTCAACGAATAAGCCATTAAACATCCTTTCCAATTCAGGGGTAACGCCGTATCGTTTGTTTTGGAATTTTGGGTCGGTGGTGATGTGATAGCCACTTACGGTGAATCGGTCTTTCATTTTCTTTCTTTTAGTTTACGATTTCGCGACTGGGAGCTGCAAATTTACTAAGCGTTTTTGGCTATTCAAGCCTTAGTAAAGGGCTGCTTAATGCAAAATTAGACTAAAAAATCACACGCGTTTGGGGTAGTTTTCTCTTTGATTTGGATGCTGTAGTTGTTTGTTCCGCGCAGGAATACGGCTTCCATTATTCTCCCACAAGCAAGCTACGCGCAGGCTTGCGCGACATGCTTGCTTTGGGCGTTTTCTTTTTTGCGGGAGAAAGTAAGGTGTGGGTTTTAAAGACCTGCTTGCAGAAGAGAGGCCAGCGGAAGGCCGTCTATATTATTCTCCCACAAGCAGGCCACGCGCGGGCTTACGCGTCATGCTTGCGGGAGCTGCTCCTTCGATAGTTGGTCGTTTTTTCTGTATGGTTGCGAACAGCTTTGTGAGTGATGCTTGGGGCAGCGGGGCTATGCTTACGCTAGCGGTGCACTATTTAACAACTGAATGACTGGAAGCTGCAATGTGGGTTAATGGCCAGTTTATTTCCTTTGCATAAAAAGTATTTTTTTAGAAGTTAATTGAGGCTTATCAACAGACCCGTGTCCGTGTGAGAGCGGCAAACTGGCCGTTCTCTGGTAAGATTTCGGGATTCAATGCTAAAACGAAAACATTCTTAGCTGCATACCTTTTTGCTGGACAGTTAGAATTTTTCAGGTTTATCGTATTCAACGTCTGTTACATTAAACCGCGCATAGCTAAAATCACCTTTGTCTAATCTCCATAAAACATCAAAGACTGTCGGAATAAGTATATTATTCAACTCCTTATAATTTGTTGCTTTGATAACCCAAGTTTCTAAATCTTTCTCGCCCATATACCGCTTTGTCTCCATCTCGGTTATCTCGCCAATTTCATTAAATGTAATTTTGAAATACAAGGAAAGTCCCTTGTAATTGAAAGTAAGTTTTGCTGTTTTCGAATCGATTGGCGACCATTGTAGTCTTTCGCTAGGTAAAAAATTTGTTGGATATAAGACACTTTCTCCGAGCCAACGGAGCAATTCTCCTTCATTATATTTCACTCCTTTTGCATCCACAACATTATACACTGAAAAGAGTGTAGCGATTAATCTGCCTTTATCTGAAATATACATATCTCGGGCTACAAACATCGATGTTGTACCTTTCCAAATAAAGCCTGGTTTCTCTGTTGTTGCATATTGTTCTCCTGTTATGTCAATCCAACCCTTATCAAGGTCTGTCTTAAATTGTCCATCGTGTTTAATCCTTGCATAACTAATATACGGCTGTCCTTCATTTAAGATATGCTTGAAATACCGTTGAACAGGTTCTGGCAAACTGTCAAGTTGCGCTTTATGAAATGTCTGGGCAGATATGTTTTTAGAATGGGCAAAAAGTTCTTTTACTTCTCTGCCGAATTTTATAGACAAATTTATTTTACCGATGATTAGGGTTAATAATAGAAGTCCAACTATGGTTAATGCAATTATCATTAGCTGTTTTTTATTTCTTTGCATCTGCAATCTTTAGGAATATCGAGGCAAGAGGCTTTGAAATTTGTTACCTGTGGGTACGAAGTTAGTGTCATTTATTTGCGAGACATTATATAATAATTTTTGGTTCTTGTGGAATTCATGCCGCGGCGACTTGCAGATAATAATCTCTTTTGGCGGCTGTATCTAACCCACAAAGTTGGCGATAGTGTGTCCAACTCAATTCGTGACGCAACGCTCACGAATTGGGAATGCTTGATAGCAGCTACGCGTGTTACGCAGGTTACTATCATCAAATCCCTTCTCAAACTCAAGAGTGAGTTGGCCGGGCAAATTCTTCAGGGTAACTTTTCCATATTCTTCTTTTGCCCTGCCTTTTTGTTCGTCTTCAACTATGGATTTGCCAATAGTCCAATAGGTTTCCAGCAA
>JBDTKK010000253.1:0-4732 GCA_039935335.1 Chitinophagaceae bacterium | reverse complement strand
TGACTGGCCGCGAGAAAGCACCGACTTTGGCCTTCCCCGAAGGGAATGCTGATGCGCCGGTAACGGAGCTGGATTAAGGCTTTTATAGAATAGTTTTTGAAAAGGCTGTCCGCGAGGGTGGCCTTTTTTATTGGGAATGGAAGCTCGCAGAACCACCACAACAAAAAAGGCCATCCAACCTAATGAATGACCTTTCTTTAAAATAAAATATTACCTATCCCCCCACCGTCACCTTCCAACTCCCCGCCATCTCCTCAAGATTCTGCACCTGAAGTTTGGTAGCACTCGCATTAGCATTTACCACAGCCATTGTCCGCGATTCCACGCCGCCAGCAGCAACTTCTACCAATGTGCCGCCATTCTCCCCTTCAAACACATTAAGCCAAAAACTCAAGCCAGTGCTGCCAACATTCTCAAAAGTAATGATACGCGTAGCCTCGTAAGGCACAGTCGCAATAGTATCCTCCGCGCTTGGCGCGATATCACCCGTATATTCTGTGCCGCTATTGCCACTGCCACCGCCCGAGCTGTCAAACACATACTGGGCGCGCTTTGCAGCACTATCTAGGTAAATGATTTGCGCCGCACTATTCACCTGCAGCATGGTGATGTAAGGCTTGTTGAGCGTGGCAATCCGCGCTTCGGTCTTAGATAGGCGCTTTTTCTTAAAGTCTTCCTGCGCACGGCCTGCGGTAAAGAGGCTTAGGCGCAACGCCTCTATCTCGTCAATTTCGCCTTGTGTATATTTTTTAACAATAAGCTCCACCTTATAAGTGGTGGCGGTACCATGTAGTTGTGCCAGAAAAGCAACCATTTTCAGTTGATTGACGGAAGCCTCGCGATAGTCGTCGGCACCAAACTCATGCATTTTGCCATCGCTATCCGGAAAGGCCTTATTGGCAAAGTATTTTACATCGTTCCATTTGTCGCGCGCAAGGCCCATTGCCGTGTCCACCGCTTCGGTGAGCTGCGCTAGTTGGTCTTGCACCGTCTCGTCGGAGGGCACGGCCATAGCAGCCTCAATATCAGCCATCCACGCAGTGGCAAAACCAGCATCAAAATCAGCATCAAAGGCAGTAAAGTCAGCAAGGTCATCCACAAAAAGGTCGTGGATGGTGGTTACTTTGGAGGTCATTAGCACATCGGAGCAACTGTAGCGTCGGATGGCGGATTGGGTTTCAGGCATAGCTGTTTAGTTTTTTAATTGGTGAGGCACAAAGCAAATAGAAAGTATCCATATTTCCAAATGCCGACCAAGGCTGTACCCCTCCTTTAGCCATTTATTTACCTTTTGATGACTTTACATGGCCTGCTAATGACTTTTCATAGTCTGTTGATGAGCTTGCATAGTCCGTTGATGATTTTACACTGTCAGTTAATGATTTTACTCAATCTGCTAATGAATTTACATGGTCAGTTAATAATTTTACGCAATCTGCTAATGATTTTATACGATCAGTTAATAATTTTACACAATTTGCTAAAGATTTTACACGTGTAGTATTTATAACGGGACATGCAAGCACTGTAAAATGATAGGCAATCTCTTCAGCGGATAATAAAACCGCAACGCAGAGAAGGGATTTTTCTTTGGAAGGAGGCAATTTGAGTATTAATAATGAACCACCCGGAGCGAGGGGCTAATATCCGCCAGCGGAAGCAGGGAAAACCGCAGGAGGGTAGCAGGAATGTTGCCGTTATTTTTAGTACTTTTAAGGCTGCGCCAAAATTTTTTTTGAAAAATACCCAACCTTTTTCGAAAAAATGCCGTCTTTTACAGTGTCCGAAAACACTCCACTCAAAAGAAACGAAAAATGAAAGGAATTTTACTGGCGGTAGTAGTAATAATTGTAGCACTAGTTGCTCCAATAATTCCTGCGCAAGCACAAACATTTGTAACCTCTGCCGGGGGTGGTACTAGGAATGGCAGTTCCTGGGCGAATGCTTATCAGGCATCACAACTTAGGCAAGTCCTTGCCAATGCTGTGAGAGGAACTGTCTTCTGGGTAGGCGCTGGAACGTATAAACCAACTACTACGACTAGGCGAGATTCCTGTTTCGTCCTAAATGATGGTGTCAGGCTATATGGTGGATTTGCTGGGACAGAAACGAGTATTTCCCAAAGAGTTGCCGGAGCAAATGTAACCACGCTTTCCGGCAACATTGGCTCGCAAACTGATAGCACTGATAATTCAAGACATGTTATTCGCATTGGCAATGTTGATAGTACGACGCTTATAGATGGATTCACGATTACGGGAGGTTATGCGGATGACCCGAGCTATGACGGTCGAGGTGGCGGTATTCAAGTGTTTGTCGGGGCTGTGTATGATGTGTCCGCACCCACGATATCGAATTGCATCTTCACAAAGAATTTAGCCTACCACGGTGGGGCAATTGGTTTTTATAGTGGCGGCACTTGCCAAGTCAGAATTAAAAAATGTTTGTTTGCAAACAATACAGCATTTATCAACGCAGCGGCAGGATCAATAGCCGGGCTTGGCGGGGCGATTTCTTCGGAGTCGGTAGGAGCAAACCCTCCTGCGTTTCGGGGGAAAGACTTGAGCACTATAGATAGCTGCATCTTCGTCAATAATACAGCTTGGAGAGGTGGAGGGGCGGTCAGGGTTGATGCTGGGCCGGGCGATTGTTACGAAAAATACACTAACTGTGTGTTTCGGGATAATGTTGGTTTTGACCCTGTTACTGGGCGCGCAGCTTCTGGTGGTGCAATAAACATTAGCTCTTACCCATGGGCATCTTTGCCCGCCTATGGCGGAGTGCTCGACGTTCTACTTCAAAATTGTCGCTTTATCGGCAACAATAATGGCAAATCTATAACTGGCAATTCAGACCCAACGATTGACATCGGGGGAACACATGCTTTCTTGGAACGAGTAACTATGCGCGGATGCACTATTGACAGCAGTCTAGGACAAGTAGTAAATCTAGCAATTTATGATACTTGTAATTTCAAGTTCAATGCGGAAGATTGTCAATTTATTAGTCGCATCGGTTTCGATATTGGCGGCAATAATCAGCCTTATTTCTCAGCCCTAAACGCTCGTGCGGGGGATGACTCTCTCAATTTCACAAACTGTATGTTTAAAGATTTCGGGTTTTTCCTAACTGCGTCTCAGAGCAACCATATTTATTGTCGGTTCAATAATGTTACCAGCTACATCCTACGTCTGCCAGGTGCATCCAACACGGTCACTTTTCTAAATACAAATGTAAATACGAGTGGTGGTGTTACCAATGCATCAGTTAGGACTGATTTTCGTAATAGTATTCTGTGGAGTAACGAGCCTGCTTATCGAGCTGCCAGTGTCCCAGCGACATATATCTCCAATTCTTTTAAACAATCTATTGTCAAAAACTCGGGAGGCAGCGGTGCTGGTTGGCAAAGTTCGATGGGTACGGACGGCGGAGGGAATATGGATGTTCCACCCATCTTTCGCGATACCCTGCTCCCAGACCTTCGCCCCGGCTGTGGCTCGCCCGCTATTAATGCTGGCTCAAACGCCCTTATTCCTGTGGGTATAACAACCGATATTGACAACAATCCGCGGATTGTAAATGGTATAGTGGAAATGGGAGCCTACGAGATCGACAACACGAAGCTTAAACCAAGCGCGAACTTCACACAGACATTCAATACCACTTCAAAAACCTACGATTTTACTTATACAGGCACAAAACCAGTTGATAGTGTACATTGGATTTTCGGAGACGGCACTACTTCTAACCTGTTGAATCCTTCGCATAATTTCTCAAAAGGAACGTATAATGTTTGCGTTACTGTTTATAATGCCTGTGGCGCTAATCAATACTGTAATAAAGTAATAGCACTTGCTGTAAACAGCATTCCTGCACTTAGCGACATAAGCATTTATCCAAATCCTGCCACTACATACTTTACGGTAGCCGGCGCAAGTGGGGCTACAATCACACTTTCTAATGCTGTTGGCCAACTGGTAAAAACCTTTAGCCTTACAACTGATAAGGAGGTGCTGGATATTAGTGGGTTGGCTGCTGGGGTGTATGTGTTGCAGCTTACAGATAAAACTGGGAATCGGGGGGTGATGCAGATGGTGAAGGAATAAATAGTTCCGCCGCGGGGATGACCTCGGCTGCGCCGAGGCTGTGGGTGTATGCTAGTGGTTTATTTCCCAATCTTTATGTCCCTATTAGTGAAGACTAATCCCAAGCATCAAACACTAATCCCTGCCTTCATCTTGGCACCTATCCGCTTACCAATTTTTATGAAAGGCAATTCCACCGCCACGTGGAGTATGTAAGCCAGCAAAGTGGAAACTCCAAGGCACGCCACGCCCATCACCACAAAAGTGACCGTCACACTCGGGAAGAATTTCAAGAAAAAATTCCAATGGTCGTAGATAATACAGACGACTAACCAATGCATGAGGTAGATGCCGTAAGAGATTTTGCCCATGAAGCGTAAAACGGGCTGCATCAGCACGCGCTGTGTGGCTTTATTTCTAAGAATGAAAGCCAGAAAAACAAAGGAAGCGAGGCCGGTATAGAAGAAGAGATTTATCTGGAAATAAGTGCCGAGTTCGTAAAAATCCGGACCAAAAGGACTTACGTCTTGGATGCGCCTGATGGAGAAAAGAACAATGGACAGCAACAGGATAATATGCCTGAATCGGTACCAACGGGTGCACTTAAACTCCGGCGAATTGATATAAAAATAGTAGGCGGAAAGCGC
>JBDTKK010000252.1:0-7735 GCA_039935335.1 Chitinophagaceae bacterium | reverse complement strand
TCACGCAAGATTAGCGGGTTGGCCTAAGCTCAGCCGGCTTGCATCAAACCACCACAACCCTTACTTTAGCCTCCCCAAAACAATCCCTTTCCTAACACCAAATGTTCGAACAAACCTTTAAAAATATTGACGACATCCTTCACAAAGATGCCGGCTGCGGAAGTGAATTGGATTACGTAGAACAAACCTCCTGGGTCTTGTTTCTCAAATACTTGGACGACTTAGAACGGGATAAAGCCACCGCTGCAGAGCTTAGCGGCAAAGCCTACACCAATATCATTGAACCGCAATTCCAGTGGACGGTCTGGGCCGCGCCAAAGGATAAGGAAGGCAAACTCGACCACCACAAAGCCCTCACAGGCGACGACCTTTCCGACTTTGTCAACAACCAACTTTTCCCCTACCTCAAGAAGTTTAAAGCCGACGCCGAAAGCGCCGACACGATTGAATATAAAATCGGGGAGATTTTCAGTGAACTGAAAAACCGCATCCAGAGCGGCTACAACCTGCGAGAGGTTATCAATCGCATCGACGAGCTGCGATTCCGCACCCATGCCGAAAAGCATGAAATGAGTCACCTCTACGAGGCCAAGATTAAAAACATGGGCAACGCCGGACGCAACGGCGGCGAATATTACACCCCACGTCCACTCATCAGAACAATCGTGAAAGTGGTAGCACCGGAAATAGGCCAAACCATTTACGACGGCGCAGTAGGCAGCGCGGGCTTCTTGTGCGAAGCCTTTGATTACCTGAAGAACAGCAAAAGCCTCACGACCAAAGACGTAGAAACCCTCCAGAAGAAAACCTTCTACGGCAAAGAGAAAAAATCATTGGCCTACATCATAGGCATCATGAACATGATTTTGCACGGTGTGGAAGCGCCTAATATTGTGCATACCAATACTTTGGCCGAAAACCTCGCCGACATTCAGGAAAAAGACCGCTACGATATAGTGCTGGCCAATCCTCCTTTTGGCGGACAAGAGCGCGAGGAAGTGCAACAAAACTTCCCGATAAAAACGGGTGAAACAGCTTCTTTGTTTTTACAGCACTTCATAAAAATAATGAAGGCCGGCGGCAAAGCAGGCGTGGTAATTAAGAATACCTTTTTGAGCAATACCGACAATGCCAGCGTTAGTTTGCGCAAGCTGTTGTTGGAAAATTGCAACCTGCATACAGTGTTGGATTTACCGGGCGGCACTTTTACCGGTGCGGGCGTTAAGACTGTCGTTTTGTTCTTTGAAAAAGGCAGCAAGACTGATAAAGTATGGTTCTACCAACTGAATTTGGATAGAAACCTGGGAAAAACCAATCCGCTGAATGAAAAGGATTTAGCAGATTTTGTTGCTTTACAAAAAACATTTGCCGACAGCGAAAACTCCTGGACGATAAATACCAAGAATATTGACCAAAACACCTTTGACCTAAGCGCGAAAAACCCAAACAAAAAGCAAGAGGCGGCTCTGCGCCAGCCTCAGGAAATTTTAGAAGAAATGAAGGCTTTGGATGAGGAGTCAGCGGATATCCTAAATTCAATCTTGGAATTGATATGAAAAATGAGATAATTGTATATCGTCAGGATGAGCTTGCCGAACATATTGAAGTAAGAATTGACGATGAAACTGTTTGGCTTAATCGCCTGCAAATTGCTGAGCTTTTTGATAGAGATGTAAAAACGATTGGGAAACATATAAACAATGTTTTTTTGGAAGGGGAGCTTATTGAATCGGCAACTGTCGCAAAATTTGCGACAGTTCAAAAAGAAGGAGATAGAACGGTGGAACGCCTAATTGAACATTACAATCTTGATGTGATAATATCTGTAGGCTACAGAGTAAAATCTAAACAAGGCACGCAGTTCCGTATTTGGGCAAACAAAATCTTGAAAGACTATCTGCTAAAGGGATACGCTATCAACAACAGAATGAACCGATTGGAAGATAACGTGGAAACGCTATCGAAAAAAGTAAACGAAATAGACTTGCAGATACACACCCATTTAATACCCACACAAGGAATCTTCTTTGATGGGCAAGTATTTGATGCCTACGAACTGTCTTCTAAAATTATTCGTTCGGCTAAGCAGAGCATTGTGCTTATTGATAACTATTTGGACGAAACAACTTTCACTCATTTAGCCAAAAAGAAAAAGGATGTAGCGGTGCTTTTACTTACCAAAAACACAAGTAAACAATTAAGCTTAGACTTGCAAAAAGCAAATGAACAATATGGTGATTTTGAAATGAAACATTTTGCCAAAAGCCATGATAGGTTTTTGATTATTGATAATAAGGAGGTGTATCATTTAGGAGCTTCCTTAAAAGACTTGGGCAAAAAATGGTTTGCCTTTTCTAAAATGGATAAAAATTCTGTTGATAGTATTTTAAACTCAATATTGGAACTGATATGAGGGACGAAATTATTCTATATCGCCCTAATGAACTTGCCGAGCATATTGAGGTAAGAATTGAGGATGAAACCGTTTGGCTTTCACAACAGCAAATGGCTACTTTATTCCATCAAACCAAGCAAAACATCAGTTTGCATATCAATAATTGTTTTAAGGAAAAGGAATTAGACAAAGTAGCAACCGTCAAGGATTCCTTGACAGTTCAAAAAGAAGGCGACAGAACAGTAAAGCGCAAAATTGAATACTATAACCTAGATGTAGTAATTTCAGTAGGCTACAGGGTAAAATCTAAACAAGGCACACAGTTTCGTATTTGGGCAAACAACATCCTGAAAGATTATTTGCTAAAAGGATATGCCGTAAATATTAGAATGAACCGCATAGAAGACAATATGGAAGTTTTGAAAAGTAAGGTCAACGAAATTGATTTACAGATAAACACCCATTTAATCCCCACACAAGGAATCTTCTTTGACGGGCAAGTGTTTGATGCTTACGAACTGTCTTCTAAAATTATTCGTTCCGTAAAAAAGAGTCTTGTGCTTATTGATAATTATATCGACGAAACCACATTTACGCATTTATCTAAAAAAGAAAAAGGTACACCCGTATTATTGCTGACTAAAAACATCAATAAGCAACTTGATTTAGATTTGAAGAAAGCAAATGAACAGTACGGTAACTTTGAAATGAGACATTTTGCCAAAAGCCATGATAGGTTTTTGATTATTGATAACAAGGAGGTGTATCATTTGGGAGCTTCCTTAAAAGACTTGGGCAAAAAATGGTTTGCCTTTTCTAAAATGGATAAAAATTCTGTTGATAGTATTTTAAACCCAATTTTGGAACTGATATGAAGAACTGGGAAATAAAAAAGTTGGGTGACGTTATTGAGATCAGAAACGGAAAAAACCAAAAGGAAGTATTATCAGAAACTGGGCAATATCCTATTTTAGGCAGTGGAGGAAATGTAATGGGGTATGCTTCTGATTACATTTGCGAAGCAGGAACAACCATTATTGGAAGAAAGGGGAACATTAGCAAGCCAATATTTATAGCTGAAAGATTTTGGAATGTTGATACTGCTTTTGGACTATATCCTAAAAATGATTTGCCTAACAAATTCGTTTTCTATACGTGCCTAAATATTGATTTTGGCAGTATGAATAGGGGGACAACTATCCCAAGTCTGGTAAAAACTGAACTTTTACAAATACCTCTTCTAGTTCCTAAATCCGTCGCCGAGCAACGACGCATCGTAGCGATATTAGATGAAGCCTTTGCTGCTATAGCCCAGGCAAAAGCCAATGCCGAAAAAAACCTACAAAACGCCAAAGAACTGTTTGAGAGTTATTTGCAAGGGGTGTTTGAGAAGAAAGGTGAAGGTTGGGAGGAGAAGACGTTGGGGGAAGTTTGTGAAATATCGTCAAAATTGATTGACCCGAAGAAGACTGAGTTCCAAGAATTAATTCATGTTGGTGCGGGGAATATTGAATCTCGAAAAGGAACTCTAATTGAATTAAGAACGGCTAATGAGGAAAATCTTATTTCTGGCAAGTTTTTATTTGATGAGACTATGATTCTTTACAGCAAAATCCGACCATATTTAATGAAAGTCGTCAATTGCAATTTCAAAGGCTTATGTAGTGCTGATATCTATCCGTTACTTCCATTTAAAGAAAAACTAAACAAAGATTTTCTTTATCATTTACTTCTGACGAAAGATTTTACTGATTATGCTATTCTAGGTTCGCAACGAGCAGGAATGCCAAAAGTCAACCGAGAACATCTATTTGCCTTCAAGTTTTATCTTCCATCGGTAAAAACCCAACAAACCATCGTCCGCCAATTAGATGCGCTAAGCCTCGAAACCAAAAAACTAGAAGTCATGTACCAACAAAAAATAAGCGATTTGGAGGAATTGAAAAAGAGTATTTTGCAGAAGGCGTTTAGTGGGGAGTTGAAAACGGTAAATGCGGTTGCAATATGAGCGAAATTCTATTATACAAAAACTCAAATAACAGCCCTCAAATAGAGGTAAGCTATGAAGGAGATACGCTTTGGCTTTCGCTAAACCAAATATCTGTGCTTTTTGAAAGAGATAAGTCTGTTATTTCAAGGCACATAAAGAAAATACTTAAGGAAGGGGAACTGACAGCCGATGACAATTTTCGAACTGTTGCAAAAAATGCAACAGTTCAAACGGAAGGAGATCGAGCGATTAGGCGCCAAATCACCTACTATAGTTTAGATGTAATATTATCGGTCGGGTATCATGTGAGCTCTGTGAAAGGAACTCAATTTAGAATTTGGGCAACAAAGCGACTAAATGAATATTTAATACAAGGTTACGCCATCAATCCGAAGCGGTTGAATGATTTGGGTAAAATAGTAGAAATTATTGCTCAGACAGGAAAAAATGAAAACCTACAATTACCTGAAGCAAAAGGCCTTTTAGAAATCCTTAGTCATTATACCAATAGTTTTTTACTGCTCAGTCAATTTGATAGCCATTCGTTACAAAAAAACAATTTGGATGAAAATATTACTTATGAAATAAAATACAATGAGGCAAGAGCAGCAATAGATGAATTTAAAAAACAAATGATCGCTAAAAAACAAGCTACTGAACTTTTTGGAAACGAGAAAGATGAAAGTTTTCAAAGTTCTTTGCAAGCCATTGTTCATACTTTTGATGGAGCATATCTCTATCCGAGTATTGAGGAACAGGCGGCTAATTTATTATATTTCGTTATTAAAAACCATTCATTCAATGATGGCAACAAGCGTATCGGCGCATTTCTATTTGTCTGGTTTTTAGAAAAGAACAAGCACCGCTTTAAACAGTCCGGCGAACTAAAAATAAACGACAATGCACTTACGGCAATAGCTCTTTTGGTAGCTCAAAGCCCAGCGGATGAAAAAGAACTTATGGTTCAGCTAATTATTAACCTTGTGAAAGACTAAAAATGAACGAAGCAGAAACAAGGGCAGAACTCATAGATCCCAAGTTGAAAGACTGTGGCTGGGGCGTTGTGGAAGGTTCAAAAATTCTTCGGGAGTACAATATTACCGCAGGTAAAATACAGACCGGCGGTGGTCGGGCAAAAAAGCTTACTGCCGATTACGTATTGGTGTACAAGGGCATAAAGTTGGCGGTAGTAGAGGCAAAAAGTGAAGATTTAGGCGTGGGTGAAGGTGTAGCCCAAGCCAAGCAATACGCAGAAAAGCTGCAATTAGAAACTACTTGCAGCACCAACGGCAAAGAGATTTACAGCATCTGCATGAAAACAGGTGTGGAAGCTCTGGTGGAAAACTATTTGACACCGGAGGAACTTTGGAATAAGACCTACAGTGGCAGCACCACACAAGCGCTCGCTGTGTACAAACCCGTCAACGATTGGCGGATGAAATTTGCCGATGTTCCCTACGAAGACAAAAGCGGCACGTGGCAACTACGTTATTATCAGGAAATTGCAGTTCGCAATACCATTGAAGCGATAGCCAATGGTCAAAAGCGCATCTTATTGACGCTGGCCACAGGAACGGGAAAAACAGCAATCGCTTTTCAGATAGCCTGGAAGCTATTTCAAACCCGCTGGAACCTTTCGGCAATTGTTAATGATAAATTGTTAATGGTTAATGATGAATCGCCAATGGTTAATGATAAATTGTTAATGGTTAATGATGAATCACCAATGGTTAATGATAAATTGTTAAGTGTTAATGATGGGGGAAAACAACAAATTTAAACCGCGAAGGCCACGCATTTTATTTCTGGTAGACAGAAACATACTGGCCGACCAAGCCTTCAATGCTTTTTCAGCCTTTCAGGACGATGCTTTGGTACGAATCAATCCGAAGGAAATAAAGAAGAGCGGCAAAGTGCCCACCAATGGCAGCATTTTCTTTACCATTTTTCAGACTTTTATGACTTCCGTGAAGGGGAAAGGAAACAAGAAAGTGGCCTTAGGAGAAGAACTCCGAATCGCAGCCGAGGCAGACGAACCTATTGAAACTCAAGAGTACAATTTTGGCCAATATCCAAAGGACTATTTTGATTTCATCATCATTGACGAGTGCCACCGAGGCGGAGCCAACGATGAAGGCAATTGGAGAGGGATTTTAGAGTACTTCTCGCCGGCGGTGCAGCTTGGGCTTACCGCCACGCCGAAGCGCAAAGACAACGTAGATACCTACAAATATTTTGGTGAGCCTGTTTATTTCTATTCGCTCAAAGAGGGCATTAATGATGGTTTTCTGACGCCTTTCAAAGTAAAGCGCATTAAGACCACGCTGGACGATTACATCTACACCAGCGATGACGATATCATAGAGGGCGAAATTGAAGAAGGCAAGAATTATGAAGAGAAAGACTTTAATCGGACTATAGAAATTCTAGCACGGGAAGCTTACCGTGTAAACGTCTATTTGGAACATGCAAACCAAAAAGAAAAGGCAATCATGTTTTGTGCCAATCAGGCACATGCCGCGCTGATTAGGGATTTGGTGAGTCAGTACAAGAAAAGTACAAACCCGAATTATTGCGTCCGGGTGACGGCCAATGATGGTGAAATTGGCGAGCAGTTTTTGAGAGAGTTTCAGGATAATGAGAAAACCATCCCGACCGTTTTAACCACATCGCAAAAACTGTCCACAGGCGTGGATGCGCGGAATATTCGGAACATTGTTTTGTTGCGGCCTATCAATTCCATGATAGAGTTTAAGCAGATTATTGGCAGAGGAACGCGCCTGTTTGACGGGAAAGAATTCTTCACCATCTACGATTTTGTGGATGCTTACCATCATTTCAATGACCCGGAATGGGATGGCGAACCTTTAGAACCTGAAGCCACAGAGCCCACTCCTCCACCGCTAGCTTGTCCAGTTTGTGGTAAAACACCTTGCGTTTGCGAGAAGGTCAAGAACCTTGCGAAATTTGTGGCGAATTATCCTGCAATTGCGATCAGCGACGAAAAATAAAAGTAAAGCTGAGAGATGGCAAGGAACGCGAAATCCAGTCCATGATTTCAACTTCGTTCTGGAGTCCCGACGGCAAACCCATTTCGGCTCAAGAATTCTTGGATAGTTTGTTTGGAGAATTGCCCAAGCTTTTCCAAGATGAAGCAGAACTGCGCAGGCTTTGGAGCAATCCACAAACCAGGAGAACTTTATTAGAAAAATTAGACGAAGCTGGTTTTGGAAAAGAGGAATTACTAACTTTACAAAAACTTATTGACGCTGAGAAAAGCGACTTGTTTGATGTGTTGGAGTACGTCTTCAACAGCGAGACAAAACCAATGACTAGAGAAGCCAGAGTAG
>JBDTKK010000251.1:0-7343 GCA_039935335.1 Chitinophagaceae bacterium | reverse complement strand
CCGATTTTCTTACGCCCAAAAAAACCTAAAACGGCAAATAGTATCATTCCAAACACAACCGAAATGGGGTTGGAAATAAGCATCCATTTCAGCTCATAATACCAAGGCATCGCAAAATTCCATTGGTACGTGCCTTCAAAAAGAGTATGAATTTTCGTAGCACGATTGGTCATTCCCTCAAGTGATGCTATTGGGTGACTAATTGGCGAATCCAGCCCCCAAGGCCACGCTAGCAGCCCAATCACATATCCGGCAACAAGGCTCGCAATCACCACGATCGTCAAGTTGCTGCGTACTTTCTTATCGCTCCACCAGCCCGTCTTCGCATCTTTTTGAAAGAACAACCACAGCACCAACATGGCTACGAGATACGCAAAAAACAAGAGGCCGCCCGCCGCACGGACCCCGAAGGCAAGCCCAAAGCCAAGCGTCAATAAAACAGCATGTACCCACTTCCTTTTAGCACCATCTTGCAAAAAGGCTAGAACTGCATACACCGCCAAAGCGAAGCCCGCAGCGAAAGGAATATCCTTAGGATTGTTCATGCCTTCCCCAAAAATTCTTGGAGAAAAAATGACCAGCACTAAAGCCAAAACACCTACACTCCAACGACCGCTCAATCGACGAGCTATCAATCCTGTGCTAATCATCAACACCACATTGGTCAAGGCATTGCAAGCGTGCCGAATGATGAGGTGCGGAATAGAAGGAAACCAACGATGGAGGATTTCTGTGCCGAAATCAAAGAGGCCACCATACAGCTCTTGCCCGCGAAATTGTGCTTCCATTCCATGATAGCGCGGCAGTAGTTTATCGTAGCCCATTGCCTGGGTATCGCCATTAAAGAAATAATCCCAAATGTCGCGCCCATAAAGCATTTGGAGCCATTCGTCCCCTGTTTGTCCATAAGATTTACTAAGTATCGGTAGGAGGATAGCGATGATGATAGAAATGGCAATGAAAACGATACGCCATTGCTTATCCAAAGGATGATTGACTAGATTAGGACTTGTCATGTTCTTGGCAAGGAAGTTTTTCTTTTAAGGTTGGTATTTGTAGATGATGTACGACTCCTGCTTTTTCACAGGAGCTATACCGTCCGGGCCATAAATGCCACCGGCATAAATGGGCTTCCAATGGGCTTGAAGTTGTGGACTTTCAATGGGCAAGCTCATCACCAAGATTACATGGTTGAGGCTATCTGGAAACGTTTCCTGTGCCACAATTGCTGCATAATCTCCGTTGAATTTGAATTGATTGGCGAGGAAAAGGGAATCGAATTTGATGAAATAACCCCAGCGTCTCGTGTCTGCCCAATACATCTTGCAATCCGAAGGAAGCTGTTGTAGTACCGATGATGCCGCCCAAGATTGATGCCCTACTAGAATATCATGTTCCAAGTTATTGTCCATCAAAAAATCTGCTGCGGCTTTACTGTCCGAAAACTCCGTATCCACTTCATATTTCACGGTGTTGACACCTAGGTAGGATTGCCAAAAAAGCATTACTGCCAGCAAGATGGTGCCATATCTATACCCCTTCTCGCTAAGTGGAGATTTCAGTGTGAATTTATCATTAGCATAATAGACTGCGAGGCCATAAGTAAAGAGCACTTCCACCATCAAAATACCTGCATGACGATGCTCCCCATTGTACTTGTAACCCAGGATATAAATGAGGCCACCAGCACCACAAAGCAATACAGCAAAGGGTTTCAGCCGTGGAAGCATGAAAAGCATCAGCGCAATAAATCCTAGAACTGCCAGTGTCCCCATCGTATCTAAATCCTGGAACCCACCAACTAAAAATCCTTTACCTAAAGCTGTTCTTATTTGTACGTAATGGTTAGCTATATGCATTACCTTATTCTGTGCCTTCAAGCCAGGCAGCGCCATGTAGGGAATGAGATACATGCCACCGATAAAGATGAAAATCGCCGCACCAATCGAGCTGCCGTTCAGCTTTTTAAACTCCACTAATTCCCAGAAGTAAAGCACCATCAAACCGAAAGCCATCGGGAAGGCCATGCTGTGCGTATTGAATAAACCGACGAGGAGTAAAGCATAAATCCAAGGCCTCTCAAAACGCTTTGGATAATACCATAACACTAACATCAAGAACATGACAACCAATGCATAATTCCGCCCCACCACCGGATATTCATACACGAAAAACATGCAAAAGATGAGCGACAACTTCAGGTAGAAGGGAAACTTTATCTTAAACAACATCAGGTACATCGCCAATGCCATGATGAGCGCACAAACAATATTGATTGTCACCAGCGGCAAGCCGATGTTTCCCAAAGGATACATCAACAAATACCAATCCGGCGGATGCCCAATCTGCGGAAGCATCGTCTTGAAAAGCTCTACAATGCCCGTGTGGCGCACCGTTGACCAATCACTAGTTTCATCACGCCATTGCTCGTGATAAGAAATACCAACTATGACCAACACCGCCCAAATGGCATAAAGTATCCAGAGGATTCTGTTTTTTGCCCCTTCGGAAAGTGAAAAACTGGGCGTTGAAGGCGGCGGAGCTACTGGATGCTTGGACTTCGACATAATTGTATTAAGGCTTGAGAAATTAGGAAGCCGCGCAAATATAGGTAGCACCTTCGCGCCAATAAAAATGATACCTCACGACAAACTCCTTTCGTGAAATATGCCTTTACTTTTGCCGCTGCGGCACATGGCAATCTACTACCCAGGGCATCCTGCCTTAAAAAATATCGATAAACCCGTCATCACTATTGGCACTTTCGACGGCGTGCATTTGGGGCATCGGGCCATTTTGGAAGAAGTTATTACGCAAGCCAAAAAGAATGGCGGCCAGAGTATGGTCATCACCTTCGACCCGCACCCACGCAGTATTCTACATATAGGCACCAGCCTTAGAATCCTCACGCCACTAGAGCAAAAACTACAGCTTATTCAGAAAGCAGGTATCGACAATATTGTCGTTGCGCCTTTCTCCAAAGAATTTGCACTGCTCACAGCCGAGGCTTATGTGAGCGATTTTTTGGTAAAAGAATATCATCCTTCTGCACTCGTCATTGGCTATGATCATCGTTTTGGTCACGACCGCGAAGGAGATATTTCTTTATTGAAAAGCTTCGGAAAAAATTTTGGCTTTGATGTGGATGAAATTCCTGCACACATGATACGCGATGCCGCCATTTCCTCTACAAAAATCCGAGATGCACTGAACGAAGGAAATATCAGTGCTGCCAACCAAATGTTGGGGCGCAACTATAGCATTTCCGGCACCGTTGTAAAAGGACAACAACTTGGTAGAACCCTCGGCTATCCTACCGCCAATCTGCAACCCAAAACAGACATGCAACTCATTCCGGCTTCCGGAATTTATGCGGCGCAAGTTCGTATTGCTGATAGGCTTTTTGACTCCGTGATGAGCATTGGTGTGCGCCCAACAGTAACGGACAATGGAGCACTCAGTATAGAGGCATTTCTTTTTGACTTTTCAGGAGATTTGTATGGTCAGGAAATTGAGATTTCCTTTGTCGAAAGAATAAGGAGAGAGGAGAAATTTGATTCCTTGGAGACGCTGAAAGCCGCTATGGCAAAGGATGAACGGGAGGCGCGGGAAATCCTTAAGGTAAAAGGTAAAAGGTAAAAATCAAAAAATGACCTGCTGTCAAATACAGCCGATTAGATTTACAGAACGTCCTAAGTGGAGTCAAATTGTGTTGAACTTTAGTGGAGGTTTTAGCTGCTAATTTTTTTGGGCGTGTGCGCCAAAGGCGCAGCGCGCTTTCCGCTTCAATCTTTTTTGTTCGCCTATCAAGGTCATTTTCCATTCAAATCTTTTTCCCTGGCGAACAATATCGGCTCAGCCGAGACCGCTGCAATCGCTCACGCGGCCTGAATAGCGCCATCGCTCTTCCTTATTGCAATGCAATTAAACCATCCAAAATCCTAGACCTTTGCGGGCTTATGAAAACCTTTGAGGTTCCCAGTCAATACCGCTCTCCACTCATATCGAGCATCAAAGGTCAGCGCAAAGCTGCCGATAAAATGAAGAAGGACTTCAGTCCGACGGTGCTACAAATAGGCTCTCTTCAAGTAATCCTCGCGCGGCATTTCGGCTTTTGCTATGGCGTAGAAAATGCCATTGAAATTGCCTTTCGGGCGATAGAGGAAAACCGAGATAAACGGATATTTCTTCTTTCAGAAATGATTCATAATCCTGGCGTAAATGCCGACTTGCAGGCCATGGGCGTACGTTTCATTATGGATACCGGTGGCAAAATGTTGATGGACTGGGACGAATTGACCAGCGACGATATCGTTATCATTCCAGCCTTTGGTACCACAATTCAACTCGCAAAAAGCCTCCGCGAAAAAGGAATAGAACCTACACGCTACGAAACCACATGTCCTTTTGTAGAAAAAGTCTGGAATCGGGCCGAGAAAATTGGAATGGAGGGCTATACAGTAGTGGTGCATGGCAAGCCAAAACACGAAGAAACCCGCGCCACTTTTTCTCATAGCGAAACAAATACCCCAACGGTCGTAGTCCGTGATATAGTGCAAGCGCAAAGGCTCGGAAAATACATTAGTGGGGAAGAAAGTATCGAGGATTTCTACAAAGAATTTGAAGGTCAATATTCTATCGGTTTCCGCGCCGAGAAAGACTTACAGCGAATTGGCGTAGTGAATCAAACTACTATGCTTGCCAGCGAAACACAAGCTATTGCTGATTACCTAAAGAATGTGATGGTGACACATTATGGCTTGACTACTGAAAATATTTCCAAGCATTTTGCCGAAACCCGCGATACACTTTGCTACGCTACCAATGATAATCAAAGTGCGGTGCTTGGCATGCTTAAAACACCTGCTGATTTGGCTCTAGTTATTGGGGGCTACAACAGCTCCAACACCTCGCATCTTGTAGAGCTTTGTGAAGAGAAATTACCCACTTATTTCATCAATCACGAAGATTGCCTCCTCTCGGAAAACGAGATTCGCCACTACAACTTCCATGAGCAGAAAGAATTAAAAACAGTGGATTATTTAAAGGAAGGAAATGCCAACTTGCGTGTGCTTATCACGTCTGGTGCTTCTTGTCCGGATGCGCTAGTAGAGCGGGTTATAGCGCGTTTAGCAGAGCTTACGGGCAATGAAGGTGCCGAACCGATTCTTACTTCTTGAGTTCATTTATGAATGCTTCGAAATCTGAAAAAGACAACCTTAGTCAGGCCATTAAGGAATGGCTGGCTCAAGGAATTATCAGCTCGGAGCAGGCTACAAAAATGCAGGAATCCGTGGCCGAGAAAAACAGTCAAAGGGAGCAATTAGCACAATACTTTTTCATCATTGCGGTGGCTTCAGCCTTGCTTGCTTTTGCTGCACTATTCGTTGATGAAAAACTGTTAAAACGGCTTCAAGGACTGTTTTCACTTTCCAATTACAGCATCTGCATTGTTTCCGTTTTGTTGGCTGCTATCAGCTTTTGGTTTGCTCGTCGCCGCCGTTCATTTATCAGCGACACGACCTACGAAGTTTACCTGCTTCCCGGTGCTTTGTGTACCCTCGTAGCGCTAGTCTATTTATGTAAGGAAATCGGTAATGGCGCGGCTTACACGCTGTTTACAGGTATTGCTACGATTGTCTTTTTTATGTTGTCGGCAGGGTTTCGTTCAAAGGTTTTGTGGGTCACTTTTGTAGCAGCTTTGATGGGTTGGTTTGGCGCATTCAGTACCCTGCACAGCAGTGGTAATTTATTTTTAGGAATGAATTATCCGATGCGTTTCACTGTTTTCGGAATACTCGTTTTGGCACTTGCCTTTGGCCAAAAACAAGTCGATGCTTTAAAGTCGATAGCGGCGTTGAGTTATAATATTGGCCTGGTCATTTTCTTTACTGGGCTTTGGGGAATATCGGTGTTTGGCAATTTTGGAACCTTGAATGCATGGCATGAAGTCCGCCAGTTCAGGATGCTGCCCTTTGCAATTATTTGTGGACTTATTTTGACGGGTACTTTGCTACTGGGCATTCGCCGAAACGATAATTTACTCCGCGATTATAGCATTTTGTTTTTGTTGCTAAGCCTTTATACGCACTACTTTGAGTACTTCTGGGACGCGCTGAATAAGGGACTATTTTTCCTTGTATTGGCTGTGTCTTTTGGTTTGTTGGCGAGGTGGCTGGGTAGAAAAAAGGAAGTGAAGCCGAAGGAAATTTGAACTTCTACCTTTCTGACCTCAATTCTATTATAGATTTCCGAAGCACTCGTTTTAGGACTCAATAAATGAGCGCAATCAGCTATAATACTAGATTCTAAACTTTTTTACAAAATCATGTCGACTTGCTTTGTTAAAAGGTGTATTTTGCAAGGATTATACTACAATTAGTTCATTCACCGCTCACAATTGTCGACTATGAAAACAAACTTTATTCACAAACTAACAACGGTCGTTTTTGCGTTTGTACTCCTCTTTGGTGCTACGGCGCAAGCACAGACGCCCACCTATGCTTACGCACCTACTTCTGTAGGGACGAACGTCTTTCCTTTAGGCAATGCGTCAAGTAACTTTTGTCAGTGGCTATACCAGCCCGGTGATTTCTCCCCTACTCCACCAGGAGGCTTACTCATCACGACCATCTATATCAAGTCGGGGAACGCTTACTCTAGTGGAGGAACATTCACCAACCTTAGTATCAAGATTGGAACAACTTCCCTTAGCTGCCTTAGCAGCGGTACGTGGAATACGGGATTAACGACTGTTTACTCAAATGCAAGTGCTTCGATAGCTTCATGGACTACAAATGGTTGGGTTGCGTTTACCCTTCAAACTCAATTCTACTATAGTGGTACTTCCAATATCATTCTAGAAATCACCCAAAGCGGCTTTACTAATCCAATGTACCTTCAACAAGGTACGTTTTCTGGATGTAATCGTCGGATGTATGGTTCTAGTACCAGTGCATCCTCCACTGGTGCAGATGGTTCTTGTCTTTCCTTCGGTTTCGATGCGGTTCCAGCAGCCTGTAGCGGCACGCCTTCTGCACCTACTGTAGTTACTCCTCCATTCCCACCAACAGCACCCTTGTGTGCTGGATCTACAACCACACTTACGGCATCAAATCCTAACTTCGGAACAGGCATTTCATTCCAATGGCAAATCAGCAGTGGCGGCAGTACTGGCCCTTGGGCTAATGTGACCAATGGTAGCGGGGCAACTACACTTTCTTATACTACTGGTGCAGTGTTGGCTCCTACTTATTACCGCATGGGCGTTACTTGTTCCAACAGCAATCTCACTACTTATAGCGCTCCTTATTACCTACTCACTGGTGCCCCTATCCCAAGCA
>JBDTKK010000250.1:0-3596 GCA_039935335.1 Chitinophagaceae bacterium | reverse complement strand
TTATTGCTTTCCAGCAATCGGATGGCTTGGGCCGCTTCCTCAATGTTCTCTACCACATAATAGTTGAGATACTGGTCCAACACACTTTCCAGCGCCGCCCGATATTCTGTTTTCACCACAAAAATATCGCTCAATAACGGTGCATTACTCTGCCAATCTTTATTACGTTTCAGGAATTTGATACTGTCCGGATAACCTTCCAAAGAATCTACCAAACTCTTCAACAAATCATGTTCGTTTTTCCGAGAATCCAGTTTACGGTTTTCGTCCACAAGCCTTGCCCGCAAGCCTTCTAAGGCTTCCTGTCCACTTAATATTTTCCCTTTTACTTCCTCTTGTTTTACCAAAAGTGAAGACAAGTTTGTCTTCTTTTCTTCCAGTGTTTTCTCGCTTGTGCCGCGTTCATTTTGCACTTGCAAAATCTGATTCGCTCTGCCGGAAGTTTCTTCCTGCAAATGCCTAATACTTCGTTGGAGGTTCACAATCGACGTATCCGCAACCGCTACTTTTTTCTCTGCTTCAAATTGTCTGCGTTGCGCCTGTTGCACCTTCCCGCGACTATCATCCAAAGCTTTCTTCTTCTCGTCAAAACTTCTGCGCTGTTCATCTGCCTCTTTGCGCAAAGTTTCGAGTGAGCTGCGGAGCTCCTCCAGAGCTGTCGTTTCCGCTATGATTTGTTTGTTGGCGTTGGAGATGCTTTCCTCCAATTGACCTAAGCGCGAACCAGAGGTTGAAATCGTTTCCGACAAGGTTTTTTCGCGCTCGCGCAAATGTTCCAGACGTTGGGCTGCAAGCTTCTTTTCGCCTTCCAAAAAGCGAATTCTATTCAAGATTTCGTTGAAGGCTTTTTGCAAACCGTTCAATTCCTGTTCCCTACTGATAAGTGCTGTTTTGTCCTTCTCAATCGTCGCTTCTCCGGTGGCTACTATGGCCTCCAGTTGCGTCTTTCGGTCGGTTTCGGTATGAAATTGGTCGTTGAGGTTTTTATAGTTGTCGTTGAAATGGCTCAGGCTTGCTTTCGCCAATTCCACGCTGATTTCTTTATAGTCGCCCTTGATTTGAAAGTACTTTTCTGCCTTCTTCGCCTGACTTTCTAAAGTCCGCAGATTGGCGCCGATTTCAAACAGCAAATCCTCAATTCGCGCAATGTCTCCTTCGGTGGCTTCCAGCTTTTGCTTGGCTTCTTTCTTTCTGGTTTTATAAATAGAAATGCCGGCTGCTTGCTCCAGCATTCTCCGTCTGCTACCTTCTTTGTCTTTAATGATATCGTCCACCATGCCCAGCTCAATAATGGCGTAGGAATCGTTGCTTACCCCGGTATCCAGAAAGAGATTGTGGATGTCTTTTAGTCGGCAGGCCACGTCATTGAGGCGGTATTCACTTTCGCCGCTTTTGTAGAATTTCCGAGTAATCGTGACGGTCGTAAACTCTGTTGGTAGAAGGTTCCTTGTGTTATCGAAAGTGAGACTAACTTCCGCCATGCCGCTCGCAGCGCGAGTTCTGGAGCCATTGAACACTAAATCTTCCAGGTTATCTGAGCGGAGGGATTTTATTTTATGCTCACCAATCACCCAGCGAATGGCATCCACAATATTGCTTTTGCCGCAACCATTGGGCCCAACGATACCCGTGATGGGATGGTCGAGCATGATTTGAGTTTTATCGGCAAAGGATTTAAAGCCTTTGATGTCAAGGGAACGTAGTCGCAAAGCTGGCTATATGTTGAATGGAATGGGCAGCGAAAATAAGCATTCACAGCCAGCGATATTTTTTCCGTTTTTCTGTGTCTGGAATGATAGCGCAATTGGTATTATTAAAGGAACGCCTCCCCGCGTGTGGCTACCTTTGCGGCCTTTAGAAATCAGATTGATTAGCCGGAAGTTTTCGCTGCGTTTTCAGCTTTTGGCGCGGCGCCTTTGCAGGTTGCCTTTTGCGGCTTTTCACCAAAAAATAGTAAAACAATATGGCTAAAGTAGCTATCAATATTGCCACAGGAAGTCTTCAGGAAGCGGAATTGATTGTGGGTATCGACCTCGGAACTACCAATTCATTAGTGGCCATTGTGCGGGAAGATGATGGTCATCGGCATCCGGTTGCCCTGAGGGAAACAGACGGATTTACCCTCGTTCCAAGCATTGTCAATTTTGGGAAAAATGGCGAAGTGCATGTGGGCAATCAAGCCCGCGAGCGATTGGTGACGGAACCCGCGCGAACCATTTATTCCGTGAAACGCTTGATGGGCAAGAGTTACAAAGATGTTCAGGGCGATGCTGGGCGTTTTGCTTACAAAGTGATTGATGACGACACCGAATCTTTGGTGAAGGTGGCTGTGGGCGAAAAATATTTCTCGCCGATAGAGCTTTCTGCACACATTCTGCAAGAGTTGAAAGCTCGTGCGGAGCATTTGTTGAAAACGTCCGTGAGTAAGGCAGTCATTACCGTTCCTGCTTATTTTAATGATACTCAACGCCAGGCTACGCGTGATGCAGGGAGGCTTGCGGGCTTAGATGTATTGCGCATCGTGAATGAACCAACGGCGGCAGCATTAGCTTACGGTCTTGGTGTAAAAGATGACGAGGAGCGTGTGATTGCGGTGTATGATTTGGGAGGCGGCACTTTTGATGTTTCCATCTTGCGCATAGCGGGTGGCATTTTTGAAGTCCTTGCTACTCATGGCGATACCTACCTCGGCGGCGATGATTTTGATCGTGCGATTGGGGAAGAATTTATGAGGCAACAACCTGCTTTAAAGTCTGATAACCCTTCGGTGATTCAGGAATTGCGTTTAACAGCAGAAGCGGCGAAAAAGGCACTTTCAACTCAAGAAAATTTTGAAGGAAATGTTGTCGGAAATCCGGTGAGCATTAGTCGCGAAAAGTTAAATGAATTGGTACAACCATTTTTGGAAAGGACTTTGGATAGTTGCCGGAAAGCCTTGAAGGACGCGGGTTTGCAGCCCAGTGATATTGAAGCGGTAGTGATGGTAGGCGGCTCTACACGAGTGCCGATTGTGAAGGATTCGGTGAAGGACTTATTTGGTCGGGAGCTGTTTGATTCCATGAATCCAGATGAAGTCGTTGCTCTCGGTGCGGCAGTGCAAGCCGACATTCTTGCTGGAAATAATAAGGACATGCTTTTGCTGGATGTGACACCGTTGTCGCTGGGCATTGAAACTATGGGTGGCTTGATGGACGTACTAATTCCACGCAATTCAAAAATCCCCTCCAAAGCCGGTAGGCAATACACAACGCAGAAAGATGGGCAAAGCGCGATGGTGATTTCCGTCTTTCAAGGTGAGCGCGATTTGGTGGCAGACAATAGGAAATTGGCATCCTTCAATCTTACCGGTATTCCGGCGATGCCTGCGGGCTTGGCCAAAGTGGAAATCATTTTCCTGATTGATGCAGATGGTATTTTGAAAGTGAGTGCTACTGAACTCCGCAGTGGGGTAGCGCAGACAATAGATGTGCAGCCGCAATACGGCCTCACGGATGCGCAGGTGGAGCAAATGCTTTTGGACTCGATGGTACATGCAAAGGACGACATGAACACACGTGCCTTGGTGGAGGCAAAGACCGAAGCTGGGCAAATGTTGG
>JBDTKK010000249.1:0-6951 GCA_039935335.1 Chitinophagaceae bacterium | reverse complement strand
ATCAGCTAAATAAGAAAAAAGCAACGGCACATCTGACCATTTGTTTTTGTAGTCGAATGCAGATAACACAAAAATTCCCAGGAAAGCCACACTCGCAACAGATTGAATTATTTTTTGTACTGTTCGTGTTTCGGCAACTGGCCCGACACCCAGCCTTCTTTCCAATAAATGTTTGTCAAACAAAAACAAATAGACGGTAATTACGATAACAGAAACAGCAAATACGCATAAATACAACCACGCTAAATTGTAGTTGAAACTTCCATATGGCACAAATAATGCTACAGCCATAAAACAAAGCAGGAACAATAGCCCTGAAAAACTTTTCAATATTAGTCCATTTGTTTTCCTGTACATACTATTCAATCATTCTTTGTTATTGTTACTCTGTCGTTAGGTATTATGGCCGCTAACGTTTACAGCTTGCCGCAGGTGGGGAAATAGAATTCCTTCTGCCCGAAACCGTTGCCAAATTTATAATAAAAAGTTCATTGTTACTACTATCGCTCAACAAAGTCTTTTCTGCCCGGACTATAGCTGAAACATGCGCCACTGCTCATGGTTTGCGCTTTAGCCCCGCTTGTACAAAACCGATGAAATCAGCCGTTTTATTTCGTCAGCAGATGCAAACTGTCAATATGGATGAAATGTTTGGTGTTTAAGGTGTCGAGGGTCAATCCATTTACTACTGCTGTTGCTGCAATGAACAAATCTGGCTTATCAATAGTTTTCCGTTTGATTTTAAGTTGAGCAACAATAGCTGCGGCTTGTCTTGCAGCTTTACTGTTAAAGTCTAAAATAGTAAATCGGGTTAGCATACCGTCCCAAAACTGTAAATGAGCATGTGTTGCCCCATTAACAACTTCAAACTCTGTCACGCTTGAAATATAAAGCTGGTCATAGTTTCTGAAATGTGACAATAATTTGGAATTAGCCTTGTCGGTCTTGCGGAAATAATCAATCAAAATGGTTGAATCAACCATCAACGTTTTGTCCGCCATGCTGCAATACTTTTTCGGTTTTCCTCAATCACATGTATTTCTTTGTCAGAATACACAGGTCCATTGAGTAAATATTCAATAAAGTCATCCTTATCTTTTGTTGGCGGCTTTTTCTCGATAAGTTCATGCCGTAACCTTGCTTTCTGTCTAGGTGTCAGACTTTTGACTAATGTCAACAGTTGCTGAAACGGAACTTGTAATTTCATTTCCATGTCTCAAATTTACGAGTTTTGTTCTAAAGATGGTCTGCGAAAGATAGCTGCTTACGCGCAAATATACGCAATTCCCCAAAAAAACAAAACTTCCACCAAAAAAAACTGTTTTTTCCAAAAAGCACTTCACCTTAGCCAAAAATAGCCAAAATGCGCATTGCGTATTCACACTATTTTTTACCCCGTTTATTTGATTAGTCTATTTTTTATACCCAATGACACAACTCGTATAATATTCCTTCTCGACAATACATTCAAAAAAATCATCAGCACTTCAATCCCCAAGCCCGCCACATCGATGGTAACGACCGCCACATCGATAATACCTCCCGCCACCTGACAACCTTGCACCATCAGCTCGAGAATAACCACCACCAGCAAATAATAACCACCGCCACACCGACAATAACCACCGCCAGCTCGAGAGAACCTCCCGCCATATTGAAAATAACCTCCGCCATGGTGTCCCCAACGACCACCAGCTCGATAATACCAACCGCTAGCTCGATAAAAACCACCGCCACCTGCCAATTCTACAGCACTATCTGTTTCCAAATTGATTTCGGGACGAGTCTGACCCGCTAAAGAGTGGTAACTCAATACCTTCTGACACATAACAACGCTGCACCCTCAAATTGAAGATTCTCCCACCAAAAACCTAAATTCCCTTTTATTCCCGATTTCGACAACAGGACAAGTAATTTAGTTGGAAGTTTGCATCAAAATAGCTGGAGCTGTGGTAATCGTATCGGTTTGTTGCCATCATTGCGTATTCAAGTAGCGGAAGATAATGTAGTTATTTTGAAGATTTAGGTTTATGATGTTCTACAGGTTCCTAGTATTGGTGCATGTTCTTTCGGCTATTTTAGGGTTAGGCCCTGGGTTTATTATGATATACATCGTTACCAAAGCGCAAACCATGACTGAATTGAGGCATGCCTACGAAATCCGCAACAGGTTACATGTCTTTGTAATGGTCGGCGGGACATTGCTAATCCTTTCCGGCCTCGCAATGGGCACTATAAATCACTATTTATTCCATGAAGGCTGGTACGTCGCCAGCCTGACGCTATTTTTAATTGCACTTGCATTTGGTCCAATAATCCTTTCGCCTAGATCAAAACCGATTAAAGCACTATTGAAAAGCCATACGGATGATAATATACCCAAGGAATATTTTAGGCTAGCCAAGAAACTATTTTTTTATGAACGGATTGAGAATGTGATTTTTATAATCGTAATTGCATTGATGGTTCTAAAACCATTTTGAAACACGCTTTGAATAAATCAATTAACGGAACTTTGATAGCCAAGAAATAGAAAAGCGAACTATATTTTAATTGAATCAAACAACAATTTTTACACAAACAACAACAAATCAACATTATGAGTCAAGAAACCAAAACCATTGAAGAACTGGATGTACGGGTGCTAATACCCATAGAGCGACATAAACTGCTCGTAAAACTCTTCGGCGATACGAAGGCCGGCGAGAGCTTCATCTTCATAAACGACCATGACCCGATTCCGCTTTACTATGAGTTCAAATCCATCTACGGCGATGTCGTTTTTTGGGAATACTTGAACCGTGGTGGCAGAGAATGGAAAGTATTGGTTACGCGTACTGAAGCTTCTGAGGCGCGTGAATTGAAAGGTATTGCAACGGTTTTAGACCTTCGCAAAGCGGACAAAAATACCTGGAAGCAAATCGTATTCCACAGGTATGGCATGATGGAGGCAGACACCACGATGGAGCTTATTTCAAGTGAAAATCCAGTAGAAATCAGGGATATCTTCGCCAATAAATTCGCCGGACAGAATGAATGGTCTTACAAAAAGGAAGTGCCAGATGAATATGTGGTGCACATCAAAAAAGTTGTGAAAAGCGGACTCGGAGATGATGGTTTTTCAGTAGTCAATGAATTTGACATTCGCGCCTATCAACCCACCGAGCGCCATGAAATGTTCTACAAAGCCTTTGCCGATATTAAGGTTGGAGAAGCATTTGAGTTTATTAATGACCACGACCCTAAGCCGCTTTATTATCAAATGGAAGCAGAAAGTAAAGAGCCATTCCGCTGGGAATACCTTGAAAAAGGCCCAGAAGTGTGGAAGGTAAGGGTAGTAAAGGTGAAGCCTGAAAACGCCTAACAGCATTATAATCAAGAAATAGCCGCAACTCTATGAAAAGTTGCGGCTATTTTATTTGTTCCGTCTAGGTACCCGTTGTACCTAGACCCCAGTCTAGGTACGTCCGGTTTGCAATCCCCAGATTGCAAAAGGACTCTTGTTTTATCAAAGATTCTCGATACTTGGATGAAACCTTTTTACTCGATGCAAAGTATTCTTATTCGTATGTTGCATTTGTATTCCAGTAGCGGCAAGTTTCAAGGTAAGGTTGGAAATATAGCTGAAAGTTCCGTCTTCATTAAAGGTGAATATACTGTTGTAGGCAGTGGCTTGTGCTCGCTCCAAAAGGTATTTATTCTGGCAAAGTCCATAGCAAGGATCCCCTGGTTCCGCATTGAATTTAAGAACTTTATCTCGTGCACCGGCATCGCTCCCTGCAAGAATGGCAAGCCCGCGCGGCACAGCAAAGCAGCGCATGATCTGTCCGTGATCCTTGTCCCAAAGTATATAACCAACCTCATCATGAAAGGGATCCATAGCTTCTTCGCCATGGCGCCACGCCGTCATCTCGTAGTTCAATCCTTCCATGTTCTGCTTTCCGTTTTCCACAATCGGAATCGGTTTAAACCAAGCTTTCTCAAAGTAGCCTGTTTCTGAAGTTTCGTCAGTTTTGTTGTGATAGGAGAGGTCAACACCTACATTGCCTTCCCATTCGCCAACTAATGGAGTTAAAGGTCCTAATTTTTGTGGGCCCAAAATGATTTTTTCTGCCATAACGATTTAATTAAGAGTTGCCTATTGGTATAGACATGTGTTTGGAACTGCCAACATCAGCATTGGCACAAAGTTGAGGGGTGTCACCGGAGTTTGCAAATTCGTTGTGCTTATACCGTCTTAGCACTAATATCTTGTGTTGGCACGGTTAGTTTGTAATCTCCTGATTTGCATTGTGGAAAATACAATAAAGGCAATCGGGACGTGGGAAGAATCGGAGTAAAGCTTGAATATGGCTTTGCTGGTTTGATTTCCGCCCAGGGTTGCTGGATTCCTTGTTAGTTCGAAGGGCAAAACGAAACCCTAGTTTTTACTGGTGTTACCTTCTTTATTTGCTTACAATTTTACCTGTCTTAAAAAATTTAATCCATTTGTCTTTTAAATCCGGTGCTATTGTTGCTTTTTTAACGGCTCTAAAGTTTGTGTACAAACCTTGTTTCCCTTGTACAACGTACCAAAGTTGAGATTCAGGTGTGTTGTCATTTACAAAATTTGGCGATTCTATTGTAAAGATAATCCAAGGATATTCCGCCTTTTCATCTTTTTCAATAAAGGTCAATTTAGCTTTGGGCGACAGCTGTTTTGCTTGCTCAAACATCAAATGCATTGTTTTGTCCACAGGAACACCTGTAACTCCTTTTATCGATGTCATGTTACCTAACTCCGTCCATTTGTCAATTGTTTCGTTGGAATGAATTAAATCGATAACATGCTGCTCTTCGTTTTCTTGATCATCTCCAATTTTCCAGTTTTCAGTGTCTGGCCAATCAAGTGCAAGAGATTCTCCTAATTCCTGTTTATTACCGCAGAATTTACTAATGTATTTGTCTGCATTGTCATCTCCGTTTTCTTTCGCTTTTAAAAAGTCTTCGCAACCACCAATTTTGTTTCCTGATTGAACTCTTATTTGCCCTCGGAGATTTAAAGCGTTTGGTAAAGTGGGGTCTATTTCTATCGCTTTGTCTAAATCGGGCAAAGCGTCTATATATTTTTCATTACTGACTAGCAATGTTGCTCTGCTATAAAATGCTTTTGCAAATTTTGGGTCAATTTCTATTGTTTTATCAAAATCCTTCTTCGCAGAATTTTTATCTTGAATTGCTTGTTCGCAAACGCCACGATTGTAATAGGCATCTCTAAGATTTTTGTCTGCCTTAATTGCTTGCGTATAATCCACAATTGCAGCTTTATAATCTTTTGAATCATGCTTACTAATTCCACTTTGCAAAAAGTCCTTCGCAGTTTGTCCAAAGGTTGTTGCAGAAATAATAACTGCAAGAATTGTCAATAGATGTTTCATTGTTTGTTTTGGATTCTGTTTGTATTATCCGTTGCTAAATACGCCGAGTTGGCAATTCCTAGATTGGATGGATTGATAATTTCCTCACTTTCGCGACTTCCGAAGTGTAATTTTGAGTGGACTATAATAGACTTTCATTTTTCCAAAAAGCTAATTGACGTAACATTTTCCAATCTGTATTTATCAATTTATCCGGCTAAAATACAGCTTCCGTAATTCTCCCACAAGCAGGCAGCGCAAAGGCTTACGCGGCATGCTTGCGGGAAAGTTGAACGAAAGAGGAGCGCATGTTTGCGGCTTCGCCATATTGCTAAGCTGTGCATTGTCAACAGTAAAGTCTATTTTTTTAATGCTTGAATATTTTGTCTTGCTTGTTGTTTTGCTTGTTCATCTCCATACTTTTCAGTCAATTCGTAATATTTTATTGCATTTGGTTTGTCGCCTTTTAATTTATAATCTTGAGCAATGTTGTTTAAGACTATAAAATCCTTTGGATTTAGCTTCTCGGCCTTCATCAAATATTCTAGTGCTTTGTTATATTTTTTCGTCAACATTAATGCTACGGCAGTTGACGATAAAATTTCAACGTTGGTCTTGTAATATTTTAGAGTAGTTTCGCCGATCTGTATCATATTTGGAATTAGGCTATCATCTTCGGTGTCATACAATTGTTTCAAGTAAGATTGGATAGTTTCCAACATAAAGTTTTCTCCGTCATCTTGTTTTTTGTTCTCTGTCCAAAGCCATAGGTTTTTATTTACCTGTGAATACTCAACCGTTTTTATAATTTCTTTTGTAAAATTTTCATAATCACCTATTTGCTGAAGCATATAACATTTCCCAAATCTTATGTCTAGCCTGCTTGGAAATTTGTGAATGCCAGTACTTGCGTATTTTATTGCCTTGCTAAGTTTATTTGGGTCGTAGCCCAAATTTGAATTAATGTAACCTGCAACGTTTCCTGAACTGTCTGTAAACTGAAAACTTTCTTTATTTTTTTGTTCCTTGTCAAGCGAAACTACTTCTTGTTTACTATTTGAGAAATAATAATTGATTGCGGAAGTGTAGAGTTCGGGGTCGTTTGGGTTTGTCTTTTCCCAATTTGCTAAGAGGGATTCAATTTTTGTGGTGTCGTTCTTTTTAAACAGGGTTTTAAATTTCTCATAATTGGTTTGTCCAAATGCAAGAGTTGTAAAAGTGGTCAAATAGAGTAGGGTAATTATTTTCTGCATACAGAGTTTTTTTATTGCTGCCAACGTTTCAGGACTTTGTGTTAACTAGGATATCAGGGAGTGACAGCCCAAACCCTAAATAAAAGCACTATTGAAGAACTAAAGATAAGTCTTTGTTCATTAGCTCACCATAACCCCAAAGCCAGAGTTGTGGATTCCCTTTGTCCTGCCTTTGCGAAAGCCTCCTGACAATGACGCCATAATTAGCCACCTATTTATTCTAACCGTATCACTCCAATCAGTATTGTTCCCACGCCAACTTTTACCCCAAAAAAAAGCGACCCGTTTCCAGGCCGCTCCTT
>JBDTKK010000248.1:0-4578 GCA_039935335.1 Chitinophagaceae bacterium | reverse complement strand
TTTTGTTATCAATAAAGCTCTTTGATTCTTTAAAACTATTACCGCGAGAATCTTTATAAAATGGCGTTAAGCTTTTTGCATCCAACACAGCATCGAAGGACCTGCCAACCAAAGTACCATCCTTTCTAATATTTACCTCCGAGCCGTAAAGGTACCTCGCGGTGGCTATCCGCTCATATTTGCCGTCAATAATGGCTTCTATATCAAAATCCGTATCCTCTTCGCCTTTTAAAACAAAATCTCCATTCCTTTTATTAGGTACACAACCTTGCGCATTCCAAGTGGCTCTGGTTGCTGTTGATCTGGCATCTTTTTCGTGTGTCTCTACAAAAATATAATTTTGATGCAACGTAAATTTGCCTATCAGCGAATGACATAACTTTTCACCGTCGAATTTTCCTTGTAAAAATTGAAGGTTCTCCTCAACCTTAATAAATGCTTCTTCTGTATCCGTTAATGCTGTTTTTGTATCAGTTAATACTGTTTTTGTATTAAATAGGCTGATTGAAAGCAGAACAATTGTTATTGCCCCTAAAGCCTGAGCTGACCTTGATATTATTTGACGCTGTTTTAATTTATCTCTAATTGCCTTGAGCCTCTCGAGCTCCTGAGCAATCTGGGCAATCCAATAATCATCCCTTTTTTCTTTTACTCTGCCTTCTGTTTCCGATGTAATTAATTGATGTTGTTGATAGAAAGTGGGTACATCGACGATTTTTGTGGGATTGAATATGACGGGGATTACCCTTTGCAAGCCTTTCTCACATGCTGCCTCGATTCGCTCAATTTCCCTCAAGTAAAACTTGCTCGTGTTTGCCGCTTCAGGCGAATATAAAACCACAAATACATAAGCTTTTTCGATATTAATTTCTATTGCACCCTGCCAATCATCGCCAAGCTTAATCCCCTTTTTATCATAGAAGGTGTCAATCTTGCGCCTCCGAAGTTCTGCGTCCAATGCTTCGGCGACTTCTTTAAATTCACTAGGATATGAAAGAAAAACAAGCATAATAGGTATTATCAAAGGTTAGAAAGGTCAACTTGATCGCTCCACATGCCAGGATCATAGTCGGTTTTAAGATCTTAGTATTTCTGCTCTGCTGTTATTTTAGTAGTTAAGAGAGTCGTCGCAGCCTTAAGAAGGCTGATTTTCAAGATAACGTCTGTAAGATCTTACAATTAGCAGCCTAGACAGGAGGGATCCAGTTTGGGGTTTCCAAGCAGCAACGCTATGCGCGTCTCGGATTCCGCAAGCCGCCCAGTCGTGAAGTGTGCGTCCACAAAATTGGCCTGAGCGGAGAGATCTTCCGGGTGCCAAGCTGGTCCTAGTGAGAGCATTGGTTGCTAAATTTTTACTTATCATCTCCAAACGAAAACCATTTCTTTAACCGCCCTCTGATCAGAAAAAGGAGCAAGGCAAAGAACAGGGCAATTGAAAATCCCCAAAACTCCTTCAGTTTTTCCCAAAATATCTCCCCAAGTTGTTTGGTACGTTCTTGAAATGCCTCATCACTATTCACCTCGACGGTGACCTGAAGAGTATCTGTCCATTTGGGACTCGGAGCTCCTCTACATTCAGGGGCGTTGAAGAGTTGCACATCTGCACCCACGTTGAATGTTCCTATTCTTGTCGGTCTTAGTTTAAATCTTGACTCAGAGCCGGTGGGATGAACGCCCATACAAATGCTTTCCTTTGGTTCGATCTCAAACGCCGGCGCAAATGGCGTAATCTTGGCTGTTATCTTGGCTGTTTCACCAATGGGAGGAAAAACAATATCTCGTCGGATCATATCGTTTGGAATATTGGGGATAACGTATGGGCTGCCAATCCAGACTCTTAGCTCGCCCGGAACTCCCGGAAGTTTTAAGTTCGCATCAGCCCCTAACACAACTTTATAACCTTCTTTATCTGCTAGCGGTATTTCGCCCTCAGGAGGGTCGGCAAGAGGGCCGCTGCTTGGCACCTTTACCATGGTTCTGGTATAACCTTCACAGACAAATGCAACAGCTGTGTTTCCACCGGTTTCGCCAAGCATCGGAATGCAAGGATTGGTTTTTGTATTTCTGTTTTTTATGTCACGCAATTCTACGAACTCATCTATTTTTTTATCGAGGAAGCTCACCGGTTTATTAAAATTATTAACTCGCCCATCTTTATAAAGCTTCGTTAAGGTTTCTGAATCCAGCGAAGCGTCAAATGTCCGGCCTACCGGCGTGCCATCTTTTCTGATATAAACCTCTGAGCCATAAATATATTTTGCCGTAGCAATCCGTTCATATTTGCCATCAATCATGGCTTGTATATCAAAGTCGGTTTCCTCTGTGCCTTCTAAAATGAATCCACCGTTACTTTTAGGTACACAGCTCTGTGCCTTCCATTTACCCTCGGTAGCGACTGCTTTTACCCCCTCCCCCTCCTTAAAAACATAGCTTTGACCTAGCCTATAGTTGCCTAGAAGTGAATGACATTCGGTTTCGCCATCAACGTTTTCATTCCGGGAGGATAGAAATTCCTTCTTATCCACTAATGCTGTTTTTGTATTAAATAGGCTGATTGAAAGCAGAACAATTGTTATTGCCCCTAAAGCCTGAGCTGACCTTGATATTATTTGACGTTGTTTTAATTTGTCTCTAATCACCTTCAGTCGCTCAAGTTCTTGAGCAATCTGGGCAATCCAATAATCATCCTTTTTTTCTTTTACTTTCCCTTCTGTTTCCGATGTAATTAATTGATGTTGTTGATAGAAAACTGGTACATCGACTATTTTTGTGGGATTGAATATGACGGGAATTACTCTTTGCAAGCCTTTCTCACATGTTGCCTCGATTCGCTCAATTTCCCTCGAGTAAAACTTGCTCGTGTTTGCTGCTTCAGGCGAATATAAAACTACAAATACATTAGCTTCTTTGATACTAGCTTCTATTTCATGCTGCCAATCATCACCAGGCCTAATCGCCTTTTTATCATAAAATGTGTCAATCTTGCGACTCGTGAGCTCAGCATATAATGCCTCAGCAACCTCTATGAATTCCGGTGGATATGAAAGAAAAACATGCATAATAGGTATTATCAAAGGTTAAAAAGGTCAACTTGATCGCTCCACATGCCAGGATCATGGTCGGTTTTAAGGTCGTAGTATTTCTGCTCTACTGTTGTCTTGGTAGTTAAGACAGTTGTTGCAGCCTTAAGAAGGTTGATTTTCCAGATATCGTCTGTAAAATCTTACAGTTAGCAGCATGAACAGGAAGGCCGAAGTATAGACACTAATCGCCACCAGGCGCCAATCTATAATGGGTCCCTTACTTTCGTTTCGATATCCTTCTCATATCGATAGAAATTTGCCCATCGGTGGACGAATAAAGTCGCAATGCGGAGAAGTCGAGATGGTCAGGCAGAATGATTGTCATTAGCGGGTTTGTCCAAGGGGACAAGCAGGTGCGGCCCGTTATTGTTCGGATCAACGCGGTTCACCTGGGGGCTCACGCGCCACCATTGGAATTCATCTGCCGAAAGGGACCTTGTCTGTGCAATGAACGCGGCTTCTTCAACCGCTGTTTCCATCTTCATCCAGCGCATGGCATCCTCGGGCGTGAGCACGACAGGCTTGCGATCGTGAATATCCACCATGCCGCCGCCGCTGTCTTCGGTGACGATGAAAAACCCGACTTCAGCGGCTTGCTCCGTATACGGCTTGAAGTTGGCCAGACCCGCCATGAATATCGGCGCATCAACCTTGCGCGTGATGTACCAGGGCAGCTTTTTGCCATCCTCAAGCGACCATTCATACCAGCCGCCTGCGGGAATGATTACCCTCCCCTCGCGGAACATATGCCGGAAATAACGCCCGGTCAGCGCTTTTTCCACGCGCGCATTAATCCAGGGTTTTTTCCTGAGTGCGACATCAACCGGCGTGCGATAGCCCCAGGTGAGGCTATCCGCATCGATTTTACCGCTCAGCATGTGAAAGATCAGCGGCGGCCTGCCCGGGCTTAAGTTGTACTGAGGGATAGAGTCGCCCCCTGCCCACTTGGACCCTGCGGTGTCCACGCCCAGCGCGTGCGCGTAATACATGCGTGTTCCGGATTGCTCAAAGCGTCCACACATATCAAAATCCTCTGTCCTGTATCACTTGCGCCGGAAATCCCAGGGCGGCACCGGTGCGGCATCATGCCATAGTCCAGCGCCCAAGCTTCGGGCAGCGGCTTCAGCCAGCGCGTACAACTCCCGATCTGCGGGGAGCTGATCTTTCGCATAGCGGCTGTAATGCCAGGCGAGCCCTGCTCTGATCTGCTCCAGATTGATATCCTCACCATTAAGCAACACCTTGCCGAGTATCCGATGAAAGCGATCGCGTTTGCTCCACTCAACCGTCACCATGCGCCCAAAGACCAAAGCCGCCAGATTCTGCTTGGCTACCGTGCCAAACGCCTGGCTTTTCTCGGGCGCATCGATTCCTGCTAATCTTATCTTGTGCTGCTGTTTTGATGCATCGAGAACGGTTAGCGTGTCGCCATCGGCAATTTTGACGACCTGGCCAGTCAAGGTCTCCGCTTGTGCCAGGGAAATGAATAAGCCCA
>JBDTKK010000247.1:0-6014 GCA_039935335.1 Chitinophagaceae bacterium | reverse complement strand
GTGCAGCAGGCTGAAGTTTGGGTGGAGAAATTAACTGTAGGGCAGTAGCAAATTCGTTGCGATATGCTTCAGCGATTTTTTAAGCAAAGGCAATTCGTCACATTCTACTACATTAAAACTCAATACTCTCAAAAATCTTAGCTAATCATCTCTATGAAACTCCGTGGCCCGGTGTCTCCGTTGTGGATTTTCCGTAACCATCATTCCCCCACCTTAGTCACCAATTTACTTCCCATAAAAACCCCATTTTCTCGATAGACTTTTAGGAGGTAAACACCTTGTGCAAAAGAACCCATTTCTATAGACTTAGCGTTTTGCTTTTGCAATAATTCCCGTCCGCTCATGTCCGTAAGCACAACGTTCAGTGGATAGTTTGCCTCAATTTTCAAAAGCCCTTTCACAGGATTTGGATAGATAGAGATACCGGCATTCAACAAGGCATCATTCACAGAAAGTCCCGTCACTGTATAAGGGTCGGAAGTCGCGCTACAACCTTCGGCGTTTGTCACGTGGACAGTATAATCTCCATTCGCTGTAGGCACAAACGTGGCATTAGTTGCTCCCGGAATAATGCTTCCATTCAAATACCATTGGTAAGTATTGAAAGCTCCCGCCGTCAGTGTACCTACTATGTAATTAATCAAGGGAATAGGGAGCGGAATGATTGTCTGGTATTGGGTTGCAGAAGAATCGACACAACCAAAACCACTAGTCACAAAAAGCTTGTAAGGCGCAGTGGTAATGCCCGGAACGCTTGGCGCGACAATAATGAAATTAGAATCCAGACTTAAACTCGAACTACCAAAGCCTCCTATCACCCATTGAAACTGATAGGAAGGACCGGCGCCCGCACGCACTCGAATGGTATCGCCTTCGCAGACCGTGTCTTTGGAAAGTTTGGTTATACTGATATTGGGCATAGGAACCACTATTAAAGTATCTGCTGCTGAATCCGCGCATGAAGTACCATTCAACTGAACTCTAACTTTATAAATACCTGCAAGCGCAGCCACCAAAGTGCTGTCTGTACTCCCCGAAATTGTGGTATCATTTTTTGTCCAAACGTAGCTAAGGTTTGCCGCGTTATTAGTGTGCAGTTTGAGCGTCGTTCCATTACATAAAGGCATTCTTCCCGCAGGGACAAGCGCAGCTGATGGTGTCGTGTATGCAGTAACTGTAAAGGCGTTGCTCGAGTCGGTACAATGGTTTGCGGTGTCGGTTATAAAAAGTTGATAGCTGCCACCTACGCCGATAGTATCGCAAGGAGTAGCAACAGTGGTCAAGCTGCCGTTCCTTTTCCATTGATAAACTAGATAGGGAAGATTTTGCGCACAAACCACTAAAGTATCCCCTGTACACAAGGGTTTGCTGGTGCTAAAAGTCAATGAGGTATCAGGCTTCGGATTGATGTAAATGCGTTGAAAAGGCGAGGTGGCGGAGCATTTAATGGCGTTAGAAATTGTCACGGTGTAGATACCGCTTACGCCTACTTTATAAGTCTGTAAAGTGTCGTTTGTTAGTCGCACATTATTCCGCGACCATTGATAGCTGACACCTGTGCCTGTATTCGCAGAAAGTAAAATGCTGTCTCCCACACAAGTATTCCCAGTACCAAAAAAGGATACGCTTGCCGTAAGGTTGCAAGGGCTTTTAGGTGCAAGGGCTACACTCCTAAAGAACTTATTTGTTCCGGCAGTGGCAAGAACGGTATAGATATGGCTGGCGTTATTGCTGTCTATCCATTTGATAAGCTTGTTGTCGGTAGTGGTAGCAAACACCACTGGATAAGCCCCGCTCCAATCTACTGCAATCCCGCGAGCAGCAGCACTTCCCGGTTTTAGGGAGTCGGTTGCCGTCCAGGTGGTACCGCTTAATGTCCAGCGAAAAATGCCACCTGTACTGCGGTCATCAGCACAATACACCACAGTTTCCCCAGCATTTACAGAGAAGGCATAAGGAGAAGAGCCTGTGCCAGTAGCAATTAAAAGGCTTGGCGTTGCGGATGCTGTGGGAAGCCCACTGAACTTATAAATCCCGACCGTACCGGAACCTGTAGAAAAATAGAGATTTCCATTGCTGGAAGAAAGCACTCGAATACTGGCAATCGTACTGCTCACGGTAGCCGTTGTTGCAGTATTTCCCAAATAAACTACACCATTTGAGGCACCGCAACCCCAATAATCATCGCCATTTCCTGCCGTTGCCGATTGGAAAGCCTGACCGCTGAAAGAGCTTGTGGTAGCGGCTCTGCCGGGGATTCCTCTCCAAGAAATAGTATCCACCACACGCGGAATAAGTGAAGAAGAAGAACTCGTGATTCCTATTGTCGTCGTCGTGGTATCATAACCCGCCATCACGATGCGCGTACTATCATTCGAGAGGTTGATGAAGCCATCGGAATTGGTGCTGTAACTATTTACCAATCTTGCGCTACCCGTTGTAGGAATAGTGATAGCATGGACAGGACTCGCCTGCCCAATAGTATCTCTATTGTATTCCATGATAAAGGCGGGAGTAGCGGTATTGGTACCATAGTTGATGCCATCGCCCACCTGATAGACCACGATATTCTTTTGAGAAATCTGTGCTTCTATCCTTCCTGAAAATGTGCTTAAAAGAATGCAGGAAAAAATAGTGAAGCCGTAGTGGGTAGCACGTAGTTTCATAACAATAGTTGTGTGTCGAAATTAAATGAGGAAGACTTAGTGGGAGTTTCCCGACCCGATTAAATACAGCAGCCGAAAGCTCATCAAGTTGTTGTATTCATGGCCAATGCCAGTGGCGTAACCCGGTGGAATGTTGGCCCCATTGCGAATGCTGGTGATGGAATATTCGTATTGCCCACAAAGAAATAGCGAACCATAGACTTTGTAATTAATGCTCACAATGCCCGACAATTCTTGCTTCTCGAATGGATATAAATCGGGGCTGATGGCAATGGGGTTTATGTCTTCCGATTCTTCATTAGAAGAAAGCAAACGATTGTAGGCAAGGCCTGCGCTGTAATGAAATCTTCCCGGTATAAAAATCTGCAACAATAGCGGCACTTCCACATACTGAAGATGCACGCGGTAACGAAAAACTGCTGGCCCAAGTGCTGTACCAGTAAGATCCGCTTCATTCATTCCCTTTTGCGCGTAACCCAAGCCCAGACTGAATCCTATCAATTTCGTAGGCTTTATATACACGATGCCTTCGCCGACAAAACCAACCTTATGATACCCCGAGAATCCATCGCCATCTATCTGCGAGAAATTAGCTCCAGCCTCCAGTCCACCATAAAAAAGATGGGTGTCGTCGGGCGAGAAAATGGTTTGAGCATTGCCCAGTGACGTTGTGAAAAGAAAGAGGAAAAGGAGGAAGTGGCGCATGGAAACTAGTAGAGCGTAATTAGTAGATAGTAGATAGACTTTGGCATATAGACTTGGACAAAAGACAATAGTATAAATCATGCCCAAACGGTAATAGGCGGGTCACTAGGAAAAAATCAGCTAATCCACTTAGTGTCTCTAGTGCTCTTAGTGCCTTAGTGGTTAATCCCCGCAAGCACCGATTCAAACCCAGCATAACGCGCCAACAACTCATTCAGTATGTCTTCTATCACCGCTTCACTCCCCGTCGTCACCAGCCGCATCCTGAACTCCTTGATGTTTGGCAATCCTTTGAGATAATTAGCCCAATGCCGCCGCATCTCCAACACGCCCAAGACTTCGCCCTTCCAGCGCAAAGAATAATGCAAATGCTTTCTGGCAGCGGCTACCCGCTCTTCAATACTCGGCGGATCCAGGATTTCTCCGGTTGCGAAGTAGTGTTTTATCTCCCTGAAAATCCAGGGATGGCCTATCGCTCCGCGACCAATCATGATCCCATCGACGCCATACCGATTCTTGTATTCCAATGCCTTTTGCGGAGTATCAATATCGCCATTGCCAAAGATGGGAATGTGGATGCGTGGATTGTTTTTCACGGCTGCGATAAGCGTCCAATCGGCCTCGCCTTTATAAAGCTGCTCCCGCGTACGACCGTGTATGGACAAGGCTTTGATGCCAATATCCTGCAAACGCTCCGCCACTTCTACAATGTTCTTGGATTGCTCGTCCCAGCCAAGGCGCGTCTTAACGGTGACGGGTAAAGAGGTACTTCTGATGCAAGCCTTCGTGAGCCGAACCATCAAATCCACATCCTTCAACACCGCTGCACCAGCACCTTTGCACACGACTTTCTTTACGGGACAACCAAAGTTGATATCGAGCAAATCGGGCCCAGTAGCGTCGATGATTTTGGCAGACATAGCCATCGCTTCTTCATCGCCACCAAATATCTGGATACCCACGGGGCGTTCTTCGTCAAAAATGTCGAGCTTTTGTCGGCTCTTGATGGCATCACGGATGAGGCCTTCGGAAGAGATGAACTCGGTGAACATGAGGTCAGCACCACCGTCTTTGCATACGGCGCGAAAGGGTGGATCGCTCACGTCTTCCATAGGCGCGAGGTGGAGGGGGAAATCGGGTAGGGTGATGTTGCCAATTTGGGGCATGAGGCAAAGGTCGGGTGTTAATGTCATTCCGGCCCCCGAGCCAGAATCTCATTTAACCACTAAGGCACTAAGAGGACAAAGGGGCACTAAGATTTTGGGGAATTCACCACGGAGGCACGGAGACACAGAGTTTCACGGAGATAGAAATGAGAAGACGGAGAAAGAGAGCATTGAGGAAAACTTCGTTTTCTATTTCCAAAAAGAAAGCAGGAATTATATTTGTTGTCGATGTCGCATTCCCACAACCGCACAAGGAGAGATAATACCCAGAAAACAGTTAATTCCAAACAGAAATGAAATCCAAACTAACACTTCTATTGACTATTTTAATAGCAATATTTCTTGTGAGTTTTAGAAGCAAAAATGAGATTGGACAATGCTACATCTCATTTAAGAATGCAACAAATTTGACTTTTGCTGAACCTGATAGACTTCCTGAAACGGCTAAAAAAGTCAGGACTTTGAAAACAGATAATGGGGAGGTTGAAGTCACCCGAATCGACGGTTATAGAGTTCTGTATAATAATTCGAACAACGTACCATTTGTCAATTTAAAAGTTGAACTTTCGGATGATAAATCGTATAAAAAAGACCAAAAGAGCCTGATTGAAAACCTGAAGTATTTGAACTCCCACTCTACAGGCATGGAAACTAAAGATTTGGTTGAACTTGAATTTAATGGCTATAAGTTGTATGGACTTTCACGCGGGACGATTGAAAGTGGGAGTACACTAGGAACGTTTGTTTTGTTCCTAGGCAATGGTGTAACAGTTTATTTCTACTTCAACAATTTGAAGCCAGAATACAGGAATTTTGAGAGTGTTGATGACCACAAAAGGCAACGCGACAAATTCATTGACGAGTACACAAAATTCTTGAAAACGTGTAGCGATAAGTAGGTATCCCGCTACTCCCGCAGTTGCGAGTCATTTTCCAGTGTTGACCATAGGCAATATTAAGTTATAACCATTCGGCACAAGCCAAATCCCAACATCCTTACAGCATCCAAGGCTAGCGCGGGTCTGTGACCCGTGTCCAGTGAACAGGAATAAATTCAACTGCAAGCATACGATAATCGCTTTACAAATACCCATCTCTAAAATTGCATAAGGGTTTATGCATCGGTCGCAGACTCACGCCGGCCAACTAATATATTGTCTAGCATCAGCTCTACAGATGTGCTGCATCCCTCCAAACCCACCCGTCACCTGACATAATTGCAGCGTCACCCGACGTACAAGCCTCGGCAGTCACCAAATTGAACAGGGAAGGAGCTTTATTGAATATGGAAGGTCGATTATAGAGCGCGGCAGCCGACATATTAGCAGGGGAAGCCACCATATTGACAGGGGAAGCTACCATATTGACAGGGGAAGCTACCATATTGATAGGGGAAGACACCATATTGAGCAAGTCATAGACAATATGGGTTATGTATCGGCGCATATAGGCTGCGGCAGTTCCATTATTATGACTT
>JBDTKK010000246.1:0-7579 GCA_039935335.1 Chitinophagaceae bacterium | reverse complement strand
GGCAGAGAGATAAGTGTCTGCGAACTTATTATCGTCTTCATCTTTATCAACGAGATTAAAGTTGTAGAAAATCGAGTGAAACGAAACATTTGTCGCTGTGAGTAGCGTACCCATAAGGTTGGCAGCTACGGCCTCTCCCCAAAACTGTTGAAATTTTTCTTCGTACTCTAATAAAATTTCAGTGGAGACACACAACTCAAAACGTCTTTCTAAAAAAGCATCGAAAACCAGTCGCCATACCGACCGCTTGCCAATACAACTAATAAAGCAATTGGTGTCCAAGATTACTTTCACTGTTGTTAGTCTTTTTTGCCCTGTAGCCATGCCGCATAGACCTCTTGCGTAAATCCCTTTGTAACTTCTACTTCTTCAATTGCCGCATCCAGCCTATGCCGATAATAGAGATTAAGGAGTTCCTTCACCTCGCTAATTTGCTTTTCATCTGTGAGGTACTTAAAACTCTTCAACAATTCAAGTTGTTGGGGGATAATCCTATTGTGCGAAGAGGTCATAAAATCTGTTTTCTCAAAGTTAGTGATTTGCGAGGGGTATCATTTTCCGCTCTTTGTGGTCTGTGAATGGTTCTTACATTCGTTGCAGAGCGGAGACTACGCCGAGCGGGAAAAATTATTTTAGGACAAAGTTGTCCGCCATAATAATTCGTAACTTTAAGCGTTGTTAATAAAAATAAAATTCTAGCCTTCTAATGAAAACGATATTAAGCATGTGTTTTGCTGCCGTCACTCTTGCATTGTCTCCAGTTTCTTCAGCCATTGCACAACAGAACATTATTTACGCGCTACAGCAGGCCGATACAAGCTTCGTGGATCTTTCTGTGAATTGGATTGCATTTGATTGCAGCACCGCTACTGCGTCCGTAGTTCAAAAATTTCCATCACCAATTGCTTTACAATCCTTCGGCAATGGTATATTGAACAACATAGTCTTCGATGCTTATAATAACCGACTAATTTGGCTAATCGACTCCTTTGCGAATGGCATTCACATGTGCACCTTTGATTTTACTTCGCAGGCTTTTGTCGTGGGTCCGCAAATTCCAATAAAGTACGATGACCAGCTTGATTATGATATGTACAATAATCGCGTCATAATACGGGGTGATCGTGGTAAACTTCTGGGTTACGACTTGAATACCCAAGTAACAGATACTCTTGCAGATATTCCAGAGTTCAATTATACCAGAGGTGTGGACGAAAATGCCTTTAATCCCCTTACTGGACAATATTTAATGCATTTTTGGGACAATAAATTGCAGCAAGATTATGATTCCCTTTTTCTTATAAATACCATCTCCAAAAGTACGGTTCGCAAAGTTCGGATGTTTACCGACATCACTGCTGATTTGCAAGTTGATAATTCAAGCAAACAATTCTATGGCACATCGAGTGGTAACTTGTACAGCATCGATACTGGGACGCTAGCACGCACACTTATCCGCCATATTGATTCAGATATGAAGGCGATAGCTGGCAATGAAATTTGCATTTACGACCAGGACTTAAAGAATTACGTTGTCAGATATGACGTTCTTGTAAATAGACAAAACGAGGGGCGAATTGCTATTTTCAAGTCAGTCACTGGTATGAATGTCATTGACACATTATTTCCTAACGTTACGCAAATTATTGCCTGTAATATAAAAACGGATTCTTTTCTACTTCAAAGAGCCGGTGGCTTTAATTCAATTTACGGCGTAAGTTATCGATGGTTTTTCAATAATACTGAGCTACCTAATGAATATAAACAGCGAATAACCCCAAAACAAGATGGCTTGTACAGTTGCGAGGTGACGCTTGCAACAGGGAAAAAAATGACTTCCTACCCTGCTATGTATAATGCGTTAAATGCTTCAGGTGCAGCAGTAAAAAACTTGACCATACAAATAGCACCTAATCCATTCCATGACTACTGTCAAATAAATATTCCGTGCGTTGGCTCAACATCGTACATGCTCTGCCTTACAAATAGTATGGGGCAGTTAGTATGGAAACAATCCGGAACTACGACCGGCACAGTCATCTTGAAGCCATCTGAAACGCCGCCTGGAATCTACTATTACCAACTTGAAACATCAGCGGAAATTTGGCGAGGCAAAATTGAATTACAGTAGTTTTTTACTGTTTAGAGTACTTTCGCTGCTGCCTTAAGGCCATAGCAACTCGTCCTAGTTCACCAAAGCCTCCGTTGCCTGTAGGCGATAACAAGAAACAACAGTTCGGCAAAGATTCCAACCTTTGTCGTGCTATGTTGTAGCCTCCAGCTACCTTCCCCTCAAATCCAACATAGTTACAGCACGCTACTGACACGGGGCATCTAATTTGTGCAGCTCCACACATTCTATAAAATAGAAAATATCCCCTACCTATACCTCTACGCTGAACTTGCGAGTCCCCGAGATGCTCTTGCGAACTGCCGAGATGCTTTTGTGAGCCGCCGAGATGCATTTGTGAAGCCCCGAGATGCTTTTGCGAGTCCCCGAGATGCTCTTGCGAACTGCCGAGATGTCTTTGCGAGCCACCGAGATGCCTTTGTGAACCGCCGAGATGCATTTGCGAAGCCCCGAGATGCATTTGATAGCCTGATAAATGCGTTCGATAGGCCGACAGCGCGGGATTTGCAATCCCGCGCCACATGGTTGCGGATTTGCAATCCGCACAACCCACCCATTGCAATACTTTCACCCCATGAAATTCCAACTCTCGCTGAAGATTCCGCCGCTGCCGCAGCCCATTCGCTACACCGATAAGTTGCTGCTCATCGGTTCTTGCTTTACCGAGCACATTACTGCGCGGCTAACACAACACAAATTCAAGACGCTGCAAAACCCCAATGGCATCCTGTTCAATCCGCTAAGTGTGGCCAAGAGTTTGGAAGATTATGCCAGCGACAAAAGCCCATCGGAAGGGGAGCTTTTCTACGTAAATGAACTTTGGAATAGCTGGGATTATCATTCTTGCTTTTCGCATATCCACAAGGCTTCGGCATTGGAAAGCATGAAGCAATCGCAGCAAGAAGCTTCGGCATTTATTAAGGATGCAGATTGGATAGTGCTCACCCTCGGCTCGGCTTTTCATTATGCTTTGAGGAAGGAAGGAAGGCGGCAATCTGGAAGAGAAAATGCAGAAAGCTTTGTGGCCAACAATCATCGGGCTCCGGCTTCTTGGTTCGAGAAAACGATGAGTTCGATTTCAGAAATTGAAGGAGCTTTGTCTAGAGCAATGGCGGTTGTGGCGCAGGTCAATCCCAAGGCTAAGTTTCTATTCACCATTTCCCCGGTGCGGCATGTTCGCGATGGCCTGATGGAAAATAGCAGAAGTAAGGCTCGCTTGATAGAGGCTGTTCATTCTCTTTGCGACAGCGATAAAAACTGTTTTTACTTTCCTGCGTATGAAATGCTGATAGACGTGCTGCGCGATTATCGGTATTATGATATTGACCTCGTGCATCCCAATTATGCTGCGACGTCGGAGGTTTGGGATGCTTTTGTTTCGTCCTGTATTGATCCTGAAATTGTCCCGATTATGGAGCAAGTGAAGGACATTGAAATTGCCAAGAATCATCGTCCCCGCTTTCCGGAAACAGAAGCGCACCAAGGCTTTTTAAGGATTTATGCGGAGAAGGTTAAACGTTTGATGGAGCAGTTTCCGTTTTTGGATTTACAGGAGGAACTCAAGTATTTTTTGGGGGAATAGTTTCTCGCGGCGATTTTGGCGTAAGAAAGAATTGCTTACAAAGACACAAAGGCACACCGAGTTTGTTGAAGCTTACGGCTGCAAAAACATTCCTGAACTGACATCAAGCCGAAGCCAATAGTTAGGGTTAGGCCCGCGTGAGCGATTGCAGCAAAAATCCTTTTTTCTTCGCCATCGATGTCGAATGAAATTGGCAACTAGGTTGTGAGGCGAAGAAAAAAGATTGTAGCGAAAAGCGCGACGACAACCAGCCTTGCGAAGGAGCCCGAACGTGAAGGCGAACGATTGAAGGCTGGTTGTCGGCACGCCCAAAAAAAGATTACAACCGAAATCTTGGCACGAGATCAAACGCTCTACCGTAGTTCCTGTCTTCACGAACCGCGCGAATCTTATCAAATAAAGAAGCCCGAACAATACGTCCGGGCTTCAAATCTTCAACCTTAAAAATTCCTAGGGAAATGCGAGACCGTGGTAGGCATTCACATCCACCATCGGGATATTGGCACCGTAAAAGGCATTGATATTTCTGATGATTTCGTTGGCTGCAAATGCGTAGCCGCGAGGAGTAAGATGCACGCCATCCAAAGAAAACGCGCCGCCGGTCACAAATTGTGCATTGTAGTTGACACCATTGTACAAAATACCGGAGCTAAGCGTGCTAAGGAATGCGCCCATATTCACAAACGCAAGATTATGCGCCGCAGCTTCCTGTGCAATCATGCCGTTGAAAGTAGCAGTTGCACTGCGCACATTACCTACTTCGGTCGCATCAAGAATATACTGACCTGGAATAGGTTGGATGCTACCTAAGCCTGCTTTCAAGCTTGCTTGAGGAACAGTAAGGCAAACATATTCGCCTTCTACCATTGGCCTGCGCTTAATTAGTGGCACTGAATTATCCACAATGATAAATGGATTTTGACCCAGTTTAAACGTGATACCGGTTCCGGTATAAGCACCATTCAAAGAATCAACTTGTCCCTGACGGGTAAGCACCAAACCATTGTAAGGAATAGTGGTAAAAAAAGGAATTGCCGTTACATCAGGAATGCTCAACAACACTCCCTTTGCGCCACCTGCGGTCATTCTATTCACAACAGAATCCAAAGCCACTGCAAAGAGTGTTGAATTAGAAATAGAATTCTGGTCTAAAAATCCGCCGTTTATCGTTCCGCTACCACCGGAAGTTGCATAACCCAGCACATCATTATTACCTATCCAAGCGGTAAAAAATGTAGGATTCATTCTGCCCAATTCAGCCAAAGGCCTTGCCGTCATACTGCTGAAGAAGCGCTTTGCATAAGGGTTCAAGCTGCCATAGCCGGGAATCAAAAAGTCTATTGCGCGGATGCCCGGAACACCAAGATTATTGAAAGGGCCTTGTGCAGCAATGTTGGCTTCATCTCCTGCATTATCGGATGGAGCAGGGTCAGGTATCGGGCCTAAAGATGTGACTCCGGTTACTGAATCAGTAGTATAACCCAAAATGAGTTTAGGGCCAGGAAAACCGACTTCGCTCTTCAGTAAGGGTTGCAAAAAAGCACCACCACCAAAAGCAGAAAATTGCTGCGCGAGGATGGATGGATAAGAGCTCATCTGGCTGCTGCGACACAAAGAATTATTGGCATAGCCCGCAGTGAGCGAGTTGCCCACGGCCACATAGCGCGTGAAATCCAGACCGCCATTATTGAACGCCTGGGTATCGAGATGCGGTTTACATCCTGCAAAAGCAAGTACTGCAAGGCCGCCTATTAAAAGTTGTTTCGTATTCATGGATTTGCTTAAAAAATGTGTAGAGATAAGGGTTTAGAAATCGTAGGAAAGACCAATGCCTGGAGTAATAGCTTTGTTCTGATAACGGCCACTGAAGCCAGTTTCATTGGAAACGCCATTGCGTTTTGCGCTCGTTACATATTCTACGGCAGCCATCAAAGTGAGCTTCGAAACAATGCGATAAGTGAAGCCGCCTGTCAACACAATTCTATTCGCATCTGGCAAGTCAGGAGTTACATATCCATCACGCACCGGAGAAGGGTCATAAGCACCACCAATCATCAGGGCTAAATGCTCGCTTGCCTGATAATTTGCACCAACGCGGGATACAATTCTATTTTGATAAAGACGAGCAGAAGCAGAACGCATGCTACCATTCACTGGCGCACTATAATTGAATGCAAGTGTATCATAAGCATTCCAGCCTGTAAGATTGAAATCTACCTGAACGGTAAGTTTTTCAATTGGCTTCCAAGCCGCGCCAACGCTCAACACTTCTGGGCAAGGCAGCGTAGCGTCAAATGATGTGTTTGGAAATTGACTTGCAATCGCTGTAGCAGTTGTAAAGTTTGCTGTACCGCTCTTCACACGCATATCCACACGGCTGCGGTACGAAACGCCGAAATGCAGGCTCTCAGAGGCTTTGAAGGAAAGCCCCACATTGTAACCCAAGCCGTTTGCATTGCCTTTTAAGTTTGCCTCGCCATCATTTCCATTCGCATCTTGTATAGGAATCGCCTTACTCAATTTCACATTGCCAGTACCTATTACGACACCTACACCCACTGAAACTTCATCGCAAAATTTGTACGAAACGGTAGGCTGAATAAAGATGGTTTGCAACTCGATATTCTGAATGGCATAACGGCCAGTCCAGTTGTTGTCCCAATAAGTACCAGAGCCAAAAGGTGTATAAACAGCAACACCCACACCGAGTCCACCAGCCTTCTTAATTGGCCCACCCAGATAGACATTAAAAGGCGTAAATACCTTGTTTTGCGTCCTGGCCGACACGCCCGTCACGTCATTCACATACTGTGTGGAAGGGACGATGAAAAGAATACTTCCATTAGCTTGGAAATTATCCAGTCGAGATAAGCCTCCGGGATTGTAAAACATCGTGGAAGCGTCCCAAGGCATAGCCGTTCCGCCACCGCCCATCGCGAGTTGACGAAGACCTTGTAAATTCAATTGATACCCGCCACCAAATGCCAGACACGCTGGTAACATCAGAGCAAGGAATAGGAGTGTTTGTTTTCTCATAAAGTTTTGAGTGAAATGAACGATTGCGTAAATGTAATGAGTGAAGATACTCTAGTGGTAAAAATTACCAAAGAATCTCGAAGTTTTATTGTTGGGCGGCTTTCCAGCGTCCGCTGGAAAGCAAGCTTGCAGCAGCGTCCGCTGCTAAAATGAATTTCGTCATCACCAGAAATTCAACTTGGGAAATCTATACAGACAACCTTACACTATTAGGATTCCGAATTTTTTTGGGCATCCCACCTGCCCCGCAATCACCTTCTTAAAATGCAAAGGCGTTTTGGTGGGGCAGGTGGGCGGGCTATGCGCTGCAATCTATTGTTCGCCATTAGCGTCGCCTCCAAGTTCAACCGAAATCGAAGGCGAACAATAGGATTTCCGCTTCTATCCCTATGCCGTTTAGCATACACCAACCAAGCGATTTTCTATTCCTCATCGCGCGGTCTTTTTCATTTTCAATTTCCCCTCCAACATTACGCGGGACTTTTACCTTTTACCTTCTATCTTTTGACTTTTACCTTATGACTTTTACCTTTTGACTTTTACCTTTTGACTTTTGACTTTTACCTTTTGACTTTTACCTTTTGACTTTTACCTTTTGACTTTTGCCTTTTACCTTTTGACTTTTGCCGTTTTTAATTTCCCGCTATTCCAATCGTAAACACACTCAGCTTCACATTCGGTATCCCCATCAAAGGCATTGCCGCAGCTTCCAAAGTCGCACCCGTCGTCAGCACATCATCTATTAGTAGCAAATGCCGCTCAGCATTTCCAAACTCCGCATAACTTTTCGACAATGCAAACGCATCCCGCACATTTTCTTCCCGCTCCTC
>JBDTKK010000245.1:0-3148 GCA_039935335.1 Chitinophagaceae bacterium | reverse complement strand
GCCAGCAGGCCAGCATGAGATTGTCTTCAAGTTTCATCCGGATGTTTTCTATACAGGAAATAAGATTGCGGGTGTGTCGAGCTTCTTGCTTTGGGGCTTGTTGTTAGCCGCGTTATTTTTTGGCTTTAAGAAAATGAAGGAAGAGGGGAACGATTTGAAGATTTGATGATTTGAAAATTTGAAGATGGGGCAGATACCGGCTGTTTGTTCGGAAAGTCTATTTACTATCTACTAATTACTATCTACCAAGAAAAAAATGTCCCCACGCCAACCCACCAGCCTTAGCTTCCGCCTACTGGATTTTATATTCAGGAAGGTGTTGCGGCAGAATGCACGGGTGCCTTGGGCTGTTCATCATACGGCTACCATCCATCATCCGCAAGGTTTGAAGGTTGGTGTGGGCACTTGGCCTGGCGATTCTCCGGGCGTGTATATCAATGCCAATAACGGCGTGTATATTGGCGATTATACCAACCTCGGCCCCAATGTCGGCATCATTTCCTCGAACCATGATTTCGTGAATAATGATGAAATTCTGAAAGCCTCGCCTATTCATATCGGACGTTTCTGCTGGCTTGGCATGGGTGCGATAGTCTTGCCTAGCGTATGTTTGGGCGATTTTACCATCGTTGGCGCAGGTGCGGTTGTTACCAAAAGTTTTGAAGCCGGATATTGCGTGTTGGCTGGCAATCCCGCCACTATAATAAAGAGACTATCTAAAGATGAATGCGATGAACGAGCAAGGCTCCACGATGCAGCGCAAGCTGGTGTCGCATAGTGCGTACATCTTTGCCATTCGCTTCTTTCCGGCGGCCGCAATGTTGGCTGTGGCCATAGTTTTTTCGCATGAGCTTCCACCAGAAATTTTTGGTGTGTATCAACAGCTTTGGGTGGACTCCGCCATCTTAATTGCTTTGGCTTCGATGGGCATTGTGCCGCTTCTACTCACACACGATGCTTTATCAATCAATCGGTGGCTACTGACGCTGAAAGCCAGGCAGGGCGCACTTTTTGGGATATGGGTGTTGCTGTTGGGCGTGGTGTTGATTTTTCTTTTGAGGCACTATCCGCTGTTCCCAGTGCCAATGCTTTTCCTGTTGTTGGTGATGCAAGTCGGGCTGCTACTTTGTGAGACATACCTCATCGTAAATCAAAGGATGTTGCAAGCCGCCATCATCAGTGCTTTCTACGCGATACTCTTCTTTGGCATTCACTATTTATTTCTCCTCGATTGGTTTTCATTTTCTGCCCTGATTTGGTGGATTGTGGCTTTGAGCCTTGCGCGATTTTTAGTGTTGTTACTGGTTTCGAGGAAGATTTTTACGCTCCGCACTTTGGATTTGCGTCGCCGGAATATGCCTGTTGCCATTCGGAAACAATGGCTGCAGCTCGGTATTTATGACATCTCACAAGTCGCGTTTCGGTATATCGACAAGTTTGCCATTTCCTTGCTTGTCGGGCCGGCCTTATTTTCGGTTTATTTCATCGGCACCACAGATGTTCCTTTTATGGCCTTGATGCTCGGTGCGGTGGGTAATAGTTTGTTGCAACAAATGGCTCATGGCGAGAAGACGCACAGCTCGAGAGTCAAGCTGCTGTATACTTCCGGGACTTTGTTGGCAGTCGTTGTCTTCCCTGTTTTCTTCTATCTTTTCTTTTTTAGAACGGAATTTATTGTGTTCGTTTTCAGTGAGAAATATCTTGCTGCCGTCCCGCTTTTCGCTATTTCCATTCTTGCTTTGCCCTTGCGTGCTTATAATTATACTTCGCTGTTGCAGCATCTAAATCTGGTCAAGATTATCAATATCGGTGCGGTATTGGATTTGGGCATTGCTTGTGGTCTAGCAGTGCCACTTTATCTATGGAAAGGCTTGATGGGCGTGGCTTTCGCGTTTATGATAAGTAGCTATTTGCAGGCAGGCTTTTATCTTTTTCATACATCGAAAGCGGTGCAGCTACCGATTTGGAAACTCATTCCCTGGAGACAATGGATAGCCATGTTTGTGTTGTATGGCCTTTTAGGGCTAGGCCTCCATTTCTTGCTTGTTCACAGTTTTGGACATCGTTTAGGCTTGTTTTTGGGGGCGGCGGCCACAGCTATTATCATCTTCGTTTCTTTGTCGCCAATATTCTTTTCAAGAAAGAAATAAATGGCCAAGAGTACCCACCACCAAAAGTTTCAAAGCGTTGACAACACTGGCTTTTCTGCAAATAGTTCGGTAGAGGGAAGTCGGCTGATTAATCGTGACGGCAATGTCAATATCAGGAAAACAGGTATTCCGTTTCTGAACAGTTTCAGCATTTATCATAGTCTGCTGCGGATGAAGCGTTGGCCATTTTTGGTTTTGGTTTTTGCTTTCTACTTCGTAGTCAATGTCATTTTTGCTTTAGCCTTTTATGGTATAGGGATACAAGAGTTAGCCGGTGCAACGATGCACGATACCCACATGAACCAATTCCTGACCGCCTTCTTCTTTTCCGCGCAAACCCTTACCACGGTGGGTTATGGGCATATTTCTCCGGTAGGTTTGACGGCTAGTAGTCTTGCTTCTTTTGAATCTTTGATTGGTATTTTGGCTTTCGCTTTGGTTACAGGTATTTTCTATGGAAGGTTCTCGCGACCTCGTGCCTATCTCAAATTCAGTGACAAGTTTATCATAGCTCCCTATCGAGGAGGAAGGGCCGTGATGTTTCGTCTGGCGACTTACAAAAACAATCATCTGACGGATGTTGAAGCGCAGGTTAGTTTAGCTTTGCATATTATTAATGACGGCGCAAGAACGACAAAATTCTACCCTGTAAAATTGGAAATCAATAAAGTAGTTTCCCTCGCGTTGAGTTGGACGATTGTTCATCCTTTGAATGAAGACAGTCCTCTTTATACTTTCTCCGAACAGGATTTTTTGGATAATCAGGTAGAGCTAATGGTAAACATCAAGGGCTTTGACGATCATTTTTCCAATACTGTGCAGCAACGCACCTCCTACACAAATCAGGAATTTGTATTTGGGGCAAAATTTTTGCCGATGACGGATAGGAAGATTGATGAAAATTACACCGTCCTACATCTCGATAAAATCGGGGAGTACGAGCGGGTAGAATTGCCACCATCGCATGAGGTTCCTGCAAGCTCCGCGCCTGTTGTAGC
>JBDTKK010000244.1:0-20371 GCA_039935335.1 Chitinophagaceae bacterium | reverse complement strand
TATGGTGCGCACCCTCTTGGGAATGGTAAGCTTTACTTTAATGCAAAAGACAGTGCTCATGGATTAGAACTATGGAGCTATGATGAACTGTCGTTACCTAAGATGGTCTATGATTTAAATGTCGGCGTAAATAATGGCAGCTCGGCTTTGGGATTCTCAAATTTTTGCATGTCGGGGGGTAAAATGTACTTTGCCGGAGGCTCCGCCGCCACAGGCATAGAGTTAGCGTCTTATTCGGGTACAGGGATACCTTCAATTATAGATATTAACCCCGGAAATTTTCCCTCGTATCCTGCAGGTTTAGTTGATTTTCAGGGCATTCTTTTTTTTTTCGGCTGAAAAAGGGAACGGTATTTCTACCGAAGGAATTGAATTATTTAGGTATAATGGTACATATCCCCCGAAATATATCCGTATTAATGACGGCAGCAGCCCTTATGGAAGTGCGCCACATTATCTAATTGTTTACAAGAGCAAGCTTTATTTTTCAGCACGGCCGGGGGCTACAGATTTTCATATGTTTTCGGCCGACCAAACAGGGGCTTATACCTTAGCAAAGGGCACTTCCCTTTTTACCGATTCAGGGCCTGCCACCATTGCCGGCGGCAAAATGTATTTTACAGCCTACAACCCGGCCAATGGACGGGAACTTTGGAGCTATGATGGCGATACCGCAGTCCGACTAACCGATATTGCTCCGGGTGCAGCTTCAGGCCTGGGGAATTCCTTTGCTTCAGGGCCGACATTATATAACGATTCCTTATATTTCCCCGGAGGCACCGATGGGATTAATTATCAGCTTTATGCTTACAACCTAGTCACATCCGTAACGAGTTTGGTCAACAATGTACATGTCGGTGATACTTTAGGAAAAGGAAATAATATTTTGAGCAGTGAACTCACTGTGTATAATAAGGAGCTGTTTTTTACCGCTTATGAGCCTGCAACGGGGTGTGAATTGTGGCATTACGATGGCACGAAGACTTCCCTATACGCCGATATCTGTGCGGGTACCGACAGTGGATTTGTTACCCGTGAAAACTATTCCTATGGTCAACGGATCACGCCAACTTTTACAGAATATAATGGCCATCTATACTTCCGCGCTAGAGATAAAGCACACGGAACAGAGCTTTGGCGCATAGGCGACCTGCCTTCAGGCGTGCAAGCCATCAATTGGAGCGGTAGTGCGGTGTTTCGGCCAAATCCTGCAAATTCTTTCGCAGCAATAGACCTTAATTTAACTCAGGCTCAGGACATTGCCATAAGCCTAAGCGATATGACCGGGAGGGTGGTACAACGTAAAGCGGTAACAAGCTATTCCGCGGGTAAGCATACTATTAAATTGGACCTCAATCAACTTTCTGCCGGGCAATACCTTTATCGTGTGTTGGATGCGGGCGGTACGCAGCTTTCTACGGGGACGTTTGTAAAGGAATAATTATTCGGGCTGGTAAAGGATTCGTCTAAAGTAGTCCATCCGGATTGCCTTGCAGTCCTCCCGTGTGGATGCACAGAATGTTGGCACTTGCAGGAAAATACCCGGCCATAAGCATCGCTTTCATTTTCTGCATCATTTTTCCTGTATAAACAACATCGGTTTCGATACTTGTTTTTTCTTTGAAATCATGCATGAATTCAAGAAGTTCGGGTTGCCATTTCCCAAACCTTGGGTCAAGCATCGGGAGGATTTCCGGACTTCTCTTTCCCGAGATATTTTCCGTCAGGCTTTTGGCTAAGTCACATTGTTTCGCTGCGCAAAAGCCGAGCAAAGTCACTTCTTTAGGCAATGCTTGTTGCAAGCCTGCGAGCGTAGTTCCTGTGCCCACAGCAACACAGACATGCGTCGTTTCATGAGGAATATAACTGGCGATTTCCGCTGCTCCGCGAAGGCCGTTTTCATTGACACCTCCTTCCGGAATAAGATAGGCTTCGGGAAATTTTTGCGCCAGCAAATCTGTTGGTTTGTAGGCCTCCGCCGCGTATTCGGCTTTGGTCAGGAATTGCAGTTGCATTCCGTAAGACAAACAAGACTGAAGCGTTTTGGTCATTTCGCTTTCGGCATAATGTCCACGAACCAAGCCAATGGATTTCATTCCATTCATCTCTGCAGCGGCTGCCAGAGCAACAAGGTGATTGGAATGGCCGCCGCCAAAACTTAGAAGCGTTGACTTTCCGGCTGCTTTTGCCGCCTCAATATTATACTTCAGCTTAAACAATTTATTGCCCGAAACGACGGGATGGATTAAATCCAAACGCAGCATCCGCAAGCTCTTGCGGGAATTGTTTGCTGCCCAAAAACTGATGTCGTCAAGCCTTGGTGGCTCAAGAATTATAGCCATATTCGCGGAGGTAATTTTCATTGTCCCGCCATTTAGGGCGCACCTTAATATAGAGTTCCAGATGCACTTTCCGTTGCAGGAATTCCTCCATTTTCTTGCGCGAGCGGATGCCCAATTCCTTAATGCTACTGCCGCCTTTGCCCAATAAAATCATCTTCTGTGTTTCCCGACTTACAATGATTTCCGCCTTGATTACATCGAGGTTTGTCTTCTCTTCAAAGGATTGAATGATGACCGCTGAATGGTAAGGAATCTCGTCCTGAAACAAAGAATAAATTTGCTCCCGAATCATTTCGGCGACAAAGAATCGGGTAGGGCGGTCGGTTAAATTATCGTCGGGATAATAAGCTGGTGCAAAGGGTAGAAACTTTAAAACTTCAGGTAGTAAATCTGCTGTGGGCTTGCCTTTCAGCGCAGATATCGTCATTGCTTTCCACTGTGGAAATGCTGCTTCGAAGGCCGCTACTTTTATTGGAATGGAACTTTGGTCTTTGACTAAATCAATTTTATTGAGCAGCAAAAGCGTCGGCACATTTAGCTTTATACCGGCCATAATTTCTGCAAATTCCTCTACCGGTTTGGTGATGTCGGCAATCAACAAGGCAACATCGGCATCCTCCAATGCACTCTTCACTTGCAGCATCATCTTTTGATGAAGCTTGTATTTTGGCGAAGGAATTATGCCCGGAGTGTCGGAGAAAATGATTTGGTATTTAGGCTCGTTGACGATGCCCAAAATACGATGACGTGTGGTTTGGACCTTATGGGAAGTAATCGCCAGTTGCTCGCCAAGTAAAGCATTGAGCAGCGTGGATTTCCCCGCGTTTGGCGGACCAAAAATGTTTACAAAACCAGCCTGAAAATCCTCTGCCATAAGTCGCCAAAAATACTTGGATTACTCGCGTGCCTTAATTTTTGTTTTTCGTGAAAGTTTCTATTCAATTTTAAATCTATCAAGAATGCCCGTGGTCATTAATGCTCCCCTCGTAATTTCCTAACATTGCAAAGAGAAATAGTATTGATTATGCGCGCGCTGACTACGATTACCGACCCTGTTTTTACCAAGCCAACGAGCTATTCCAAATTGGAAATGTTCTACCTAAGCCTCATCCGCGATGAACGTGATTTGCCTTTTGTAAAATTGACGGTGGCGATTACGTTTTCGCTTATTCCCCTGGCGATCATTCTTTACCTGCCTTTTGTAACTGGCTGGTGGTGGGCATTCGTGGCTATAGCTTATCAATACCTCAACAACTTCACCTATAAAGGACCTTTCGGCCTGATGCTCCATTGCACGAGCCATCGTCCACTCTTCAAAAAGGAGTACAAAATCCTGAATTATTATTTGCCCTGGGTCATCGCTCCTTTCTTCGGCCATTCGCCCGAAACTTATTACACGCACCACATCGGGATGCACCACGCCGAGAACAATCTTGAAGACGATGAAAGCTCTACAATGCCCTACCAGCGCGACTCTTTTCGTGGCTTTACGCATTATTTCGGTAGCTTTCTCTTCACCGGTATTTATCATCTCGCAGCCTATTTTTTCAGAAAGAAGCGTAAGCGTTTACTCTATCGTTCTGTGCGTGGCGAGCTGCTGTTTATGGCTTTTTGCGTGGCAATGTGTTTTGTGAATTGGCCGGCAACCGTCATGGTTTTTATCATTCCATTTTTCCTTTATCGGCTCGTCGCCATGATGGGCAATTGGGCGCAACATGCTTTTATTGGTCAAGATGACCCCGGAAATTCCTACAAAAACAGCATTACCTGCATCAATACCAAGTACAACGTAAAATGCTGGAATGACGGCTACCATATTTCGCATCACCTCAAGCAGACGATGCACTATACCGAGCATCCCGGGTTTTTTCTCTCGACCATTGGTGAGTACGTGAACAACGAAGCGATTGTTTTTGATGGCATTCACTTCCTGCATGTGTTTATTTGGCTGATGCGCAAGCGTTATGATTTATTGGCGCGGCATTTTGTAAATATCGGCGACCGTTTTCATAGTGACGAAGAAATTGTCGTTTTTTTAAAGACGCGCACACGTAAATTTTCAGTCTCTATCGAGCCGAACGGAAATACTATTCTAAATCGCCAAATTCTGTCTTCTTAGAACGTAGCTATATTGTGTCAGTATCATTCATGACACATAGATTTAAAGCTTTTTAACCTTCATTATGAGATTAAGTCTTTTTGGCACATTCTTGCTTCTTTGTTTTGGTGGGTGCAATTTTCAGGGACATCAAAAGGAAATAGATCAACGATTGTTGGCATTGAATGCTCGAGAAAGATTCTTGTCAATACGGGAACAGGCATTGGATCTTCGCGAGCAACAAATCAGCGGGCGCGAAAAAAAGTTAGACAGCACCTTTCGGAAAATCGCCTATGACAGTTTGGTAGCCCTGCATAGTGATATTTTAGGGCGTTGGACGGTGAAAATGCAGTGCACAGAAACAACCTGCCTTGGCTCAGCAGTAGGCGATACGAAAAATGAGATCTGGGAAATTAAATTCGAAAATCAGTTTGTAATTATCGACGCCTCAAGCAACGGCCAACTTGTGCGCGTCTATTCTGGCGCTTATGATGGGGCAGGGCTTAAATTATCAGTTAAGATAGATAGCGTTGATGCTAGTGCCGCAAATATGGAAGTTCGTCTAATGGAAATTAGTGCTACAGAAATGCAGGGAGAACGGGAGATTCGTCAGACTAACGGTTGCAGAATACTGTATTCATTAAAACTCAAAAAGCAATAAACCTCGGTAGTATAATTGTGATATGGTTTTATTAACAGCCCTGAATTTTTCGCTGCCACTTACCAACCCGGTAGTCATATTTTCATTGGTATTATTTATAATTTTATTTGTACCGCTAATTCTAAAAAAAATAAATGTATCGCATATAATTGGGTTAATTTTGGCAGGTGTCATCGTTGGGCCGTACGCGTTGAACCTATTAAGCCGTGACAGCAGCATTGTATTATTTGGTACTGTTGGGCTTTTGTATATCATGTTTTTTGCGGGCTTGGAGATAGATTTAACCGAGTTTAAGAGAAATAAAGTAAAAATCATATCTTTTGGCTTGATTACCTTCTTTCTGCCTCTTACATTCGGCTCACTTGCAAGTTATTATATCCTTGGTTATGGCTGGTTGCCGTCAATATTACTCGCCAGTATGTTTTCTACGCATACCTTGGTTTCTTATCCTATTGTAGGTAAATATGGCATCTCTCAAAACCGATCTGTAGCCCTTACGGTAGGCGGTACGATGATCACCGATATATTTGCGCTGGTTATTTTGGCGGTTATTGTTGGCATGACAAAAGGAAAAGCATCGCCTACTTTTTGGGTCACGCTCGGTGTATCTTCTTTGGCTTTTGTAATAATCGTTTTTTTTGTATTACCTTTTGGGATACGTTGGTTTTTTAAAAAGGTAAACGATAGTATTTCACAATATATTTTTGTATTAGCCATTGTCTTTTTATCTTCCTTTCTCGCTGAAGCTGCGGGACTTGAAGCGATAATCGGCGCATTCTTTGCCGGTCTCGTCCTCAACAAATTCATCCCGCGGACTTCACCTCTGATGAATCGAATTGATTTTGTGGGAAATGCTCTTTTTATTCCTTTCTTCTTAATAGGCGTAGGAATGCTAGTCAATTTTGGTGTCATTTTCAATGGTTGGGGAGCCTTAAAAGTGGCAGGCATCGTCGTTGTAGTTGCCATAGGTTCAAAGTTCCTGGCTGCATGGCTGACTCAAAAAGCCTTTAAATTATCGCCGGACGAAGGAAGGCTAATCTTCGGCTTAAGTACCTCACATGCGGCTGCAACCCTGGCCATCATTTTGGTGGGCTATAATATTGTCATTGGGGAAACTGCTGCAGGAGAACCCATTCGTTTGCTGGATGAAAACATATTGAATGGTACAATTTTATTGATATTAATAAGTTGTGCAGTAAGTTCGTTCGTAGTAGAAAAGGCTGCACGGAGTATTGCCGCGAATGATGAGTTGGATACAGGTGACAATATTGGGACGGAGAATATACTAATTCTAGTAGAAAAGCCGGAGTCTGTTACCGAAATGATAGACTTTGGGCTACTATTAAAAATCCGCAAGGATGCCAACGTCTATGCTTTGAATATCGTGAGCGACATCAATGAGGAGGATAATAGTCGAACCAGCGGAAAGAAAATTATGGATATAGCGGAAAAGCAGGCAGCAGCGGCGGAAAGTGTGATTATTCCTTTGACACGTCATGACTTTGATACGAGTACAGGCGTTATCTATACGATGAAAGAACAGAAGATTACAGACGTTCTAATTGGGATTGACAAAGATGCCGACCCGAAAACATGGTTTGAACCTGTGATCGAAATGGTTTTGCAAAAGACGTCAGAGGCGGTTTATGCCTACAAGCATGCACAATCCTTTAATACTTTGAAAAGTATGGTGGTCGTGCTCCCTCCCCATGCTGAACTGGAAACGGGATTCAATAATTATCTCGAAAGGCTTTTGTTCATTGCAAAAACAGGTGGTTTATCCCTTCGCTTCTTTGCGACTCGTACTACAATTCAAAAATTGAAGCAAAGCGATTCTGAATCCAAACAGACCAACGAAATAGCATATATGGTCTTTAATAATTGGGACGACTTTTTAGTGCTGACTAAGGAGCTAAAGGAAGACGATTTATTTGTTATTGTATCCTCTCGTAAGGGTTGCAAGTCGTACATTAATCAACTAAAAAAACTACCTTACTATCTTTCAACCTACTTTAATTATTGCAGCTTTTTGGTGATTTATCCACAACAAAATCGGGGTGGAGCGTAAAGTATAGCGTTTGGTTCAGTCTTGCTTTCCGGTAGTCGTCATCGTTCCCGCCACACTTGTTAGAAAAGTCTCTTAAACATTGCCATAAAATGCCGCAGAAGTCCTCAAGTTTTTTGTCAGGCTTCAAAGCCTACATGAAGCTGGAACGTTCCTTTTCCACGCATACGGTGGCTGCTTATCTCCGCGATGTTCAGTTATTGATGCGCTATATCGACGCGGAAATTCCGGGAACAACTTTTGAAAAAATAACGCTGAAAGAACTCAAATCCTTTGTGCGGTTTATCAATGAACTGGAACTTTCCGATACTTCTCAAGCACGCATCATCAGCGGCGTAAAATCCTTCTTCCGCTATCTCTTATTAGAAGGAATAATTACTGCTGACCCGACAGAATTACTCGAAGCACCGAAGACAAAAAGAGCCTTGCCGAGTGTGTTGAGTGTTAAAGAAATCGACAAGATGATTGCGGCTATTGACCGAAGCACGAACGAAGGTATGAGGAACGTTGCCGTCATTGAAACCCTTTATAGTTGCGGCTTGCGCGTGACGGAGCTTACGAAACTTAAATTGTCCAACCTCTATTTAGACACCGGTTTTGTGCGGGTTGTGGGTAAAGGAAACAAAGAGCGCGTGGTACCAATTGGCTCGGAGGCGGTGAAGTTGATAAGGTTGTACAAAGACCACACACGCTCCCAAATGCCCATCAAAGAAAAGGCGCAGGATATCGTTTTTTTAAATCGTCGTGGCTCTGGCTTGAGCCGAATGATGATATTCAACATTGTGCGTGATGCCGCTGCCAGCGCAGGTTTGGAGACCAATGTGCATCCACATACTTTCCGGCATTCCTTTGCTACACATCTCGTGGAGCGCGGTGCGGATTTACGCGCAGTGCAGGAAATGTTGGGTCATGCGAGCATTACCACCACAGAAATTTACACGCATCTCGACCGCAGCTTTTTGAGGAAAACACTGGAGAAATTTCATCCGAGGTACAAGTGAACGCCACTTCGAGAGGCGTTTGGAGCGAGCTAGTCTTTTAATGACTCCAGAAAGTCTAGTTCCTCTGGAGCATTAATTGCCTCCTCCAAAATGGCAAACATTCTATCAATCGTCTGTTCATTCGAATTTACTAATCCACTTTGTTCCATTGCGGATTCAGACTTTGCCGTTTCTAAAGGTGAGCCTCCTTCCAAGCTTGGTATCACTACAATTTTTCGTTCCGGAACCCGCGTCTGGCGCAGCGTTTCCGCTTTTAGGAATTCACTTGACACTACCCACCTATCAATCATTTTGAACCTAAGCGTGTGGATAAAATCCCGCTTGCTCTTTTCTAGTTTTTGGTATTGGAAATAAACGAGTGCGATATCCCGATCCAAGAATCTTTTGTAAAGCGAGGCAATAGCAATGTCCTTATAATTGGTTAGCAACAATACCTCAATCTTGTGCTGCATCACCCAGTGATTTATCAGCCGTAATTGCTTTGCTTTTTTAGGAATATTCTTAGACCCTAACGTCGCTACACTATTCGGAATGTCTTTTGCCTTTTCGCTCAAAGCCGCGTTGGGCGCGGATAGCAGGTGTACCCGCCATCCACGCTCACGCAGCCCTTCGCAAAGCCGTAGGGTGCTTATTTCAAGCTCTCCCCAGCCCTGACTCGTACAAATAATACCGAGTGTACGATACGGCATAATTCCAATTAATTATTGATGGGTAGGAAAGAATAGTTCTTGCCGTAGTCCATCATTTGCTTGTAGAAACTTTCCGGATATTCCACCTTCACGTCGGTGATAACGCCGCCTTTCAAAACAGGTACAAGCTTTGGTTGAATGAACCCTTTGTAGGCTTTGATATTTAGTTTCGCATAACGCTCCAGCACTTCCTGGTGCAAGGTTTCGTTCACTTTCACCCCATAGGTTTCTACCAGATTTTTACCAGCAGTATAGTCGCCCTCACTCTTTATTCTTTGAATTTCACGCAGCAATTCGCCAAAGAGTGTACGCAGTTTTTCATAGTCGTTCACCTGCACATAGGTCTTGCCGTTGCGCTTGATAAATACGACAACAGAATCCTTCTTACCATGCTCATACGCCCAGTAGGCATTCAATGCACGGTTGCGCATGTGCGCTTCCTCAATGTCATGGCCAGGCTGTAAGCGCGTAAGCTGTGTCATCAGGCCATTCATCATATAGCTATCGTATTCGGCTTTCCCCACTTCCAAGCTTGGCATCACGCCAATCTCCACCAGCTTTGGATCCATGATATAATACAAGCCCACAAGGTCTGCACGTGCTTCCTCAAGCGTGCTGGCGTAGGTTTTCAGGGTTTTGTCTGTCGTCTCCACGCCCGGATTTATTTGCCCCGAAGCATGACCAATACACTCGTGCATATCGGTATGTAAATCGGAGGCAAGTGGCCCGTATTTCTTCAATCTTGCGAGCACTTCTGGATTGGTTGCAAACTCTTCCAACATCCCACTTGATGCAGATGCTGTGTTGTAGGATTTGATGATATTGCTCAGCGACACCGACTTGGAACCATGCTCTTTTCTTATCCAGTCTGCATTGGGTAGATTAATGCCAATAGGCGTGCTGGGCGCGGCATCTCCGCTTTCCATCACCACAGTGATAGCCTTTGCCGTAATACCTTTTACTTCTTTCTTTTTATGCTCCGGCATCAACGGACTATGATCTTCAAACCATTGGGCGTAAGAAGCAATCTTCTCAATGCGCTTCGTTTCCTCCATGTCTTTAATCGAGACAATACTTTCAAACGACCCCTTTTTACCAATAGCATCCAGATACACTTCTATAAAACCATTCACTACATCCACCCGAGAGTTCACATCCTTCACCCAGGCAATGCTGTAGTCGTCAAATATTTTCAGGTCGCCCGTTTGGTAGAATTTAATCAGCAATTGCAAAGCCGTTTTTTGTTGGGCATTTTCTGCCACAGTCACCGCTTTTTCCAGCCAATTAATGATTTGCTGAATGGCCGCTCCATACATGCTGCCACTCTTCCAAACCTTCTCTCTAATTACACCATTTTCCTTTATCAGCTTGCTATTCAGACCCCAGGAAGGTGCATCACCTTTAGTATTAAACTTAGCGTAAAAGGCTTCCACTTCTTCCTGCGTCACGCCTTCATAAAAGTTGTTGGAGGAATTGACGATGTTGTCCACATCTGGCCGCTGATCTACCTCGCGCGGCTCATAGTTTTCGTCAAAGAAATAGGGCATTGCTTCAATCCAAAATTGATTGAGCGTTTTGCCTTCAAGTGGCAATTGCTTTTGGTCGCAATGCGTCAAGAGTTCCAAGAAATAATGGGGCCCAACTCTCGGAACAAATTTCTCATTGCCATAATGGTGGTGATTCCCGTTGGAAAACCAGAAGCGGCCACAATAGATCACAAATTCGTCCCACTCCGGGCCTTTCTTCGGGCCGGTATAAGTACCATACATCGTTTCCAATGTTTTGCGCATCAAGAGGTTGTGCTTTCCGCGCTGGTCGTAAATGATGTCGCGGCCACTCAATGCAGCTTGGGAGAGATAATAGCAGAGCTTTTTCTGTTGCAGCGGAAGCTCATTAAAGCCTGGAATTTGATAGCGTAAAAGCTGGAGGTCTGCAAAGGATTCGGCTTCTACTTTAAAAGGTTGCTTTGCCTTGGAAGCTGTTGTCATCGTGGTTTTTGCTTTCTTTTTGGAGCCCTTTTTTTGGGCAAATGTTGTTTGCGGCTGGAGAAGGGCTGCGCCAAGCATCAATGCTGCCGCGCCTTTCAAGAATAAAGTTTGCTTCATAAAATCCTAATTGGAATAGAGCCAAAGATGCAGCAATAATTTTTGCTGCTTTTTCCTTGCTGAACACTTCTTTTTATTCATCCTTTGGGCGTGTCCACAGCCTGCCTAATTGGTAGCTGTTCACACAGTGGAATGCGCTCTAGGCAGGCTGTGGCCGCGCTTTTCGCTCCTATCTTTTTTATCCGCCCGGCAACGTTTTCTCTAATTCCAAGCCATTCTTAAGGCGAATAAAAAAGGATATCCGCTGCAATCGCTCACGCAACACGCTGTTAACTACATCGGACATTTTTCTAAAAATTTTCAAAAAAAATAGTACTGTGTATTGCATAGTACCAAAGCAACACCATATCTTTGCTTCATCAAGTTCTAATCATAGCCATGAACATAGACAACACTCAAAGCCAGATGCGCAAAGGCATTCACGAGTTCTGCATCCTTAGCATTATTCGTCAAGGCGAAGCCTATCCCAGCGACATCGCTGAAAAAATGAGAGACGCTAATCTCTCCATTTTGGAAGGCACCCTTTATCCATTATTAACCCGATTGAAAAACGCTGGAATGCTTACCTACCGCTGGGTAGAGAGCAACAGCGGCCCGCCACGTAAATATTTTTCACTTAGCAAAACCGGCGAAAAGTTTTATCAGGAATTGTTCAGCACTTGGCAAGAATTATCCGAAGCCGTAAACACCCTTACCAATCCTTCCTAACCATCATTCACAACCGAAAACAAAACGCAATGGAAAAGATTATCAACATCAACATGGCAGGGCGCGTCATCGCCATAGAAGACAATGCCTACACCGCGCTCAAGGCTTATCTAGAGAGCTTGAACCAATATTTTGCCCAGGAAGAAGGGCATGATGAAATCCTCAACGACATAGAAAGTCGAGTTGCTGAATTGATGGCCGACAGAATCCGCCGAGGCAGCGTTTCTATCAATATAGAGGACATCGAAAGCATCAAAAACAGCATTGGCCGCGTAGAAGATTTTGCCGCTGCTGATGAAGGCGATGCCCCACGCACAGAGAATCCTTCTCAAGCAAACACTTCAAACCCCAATCGCTCCAAACGCTTCTTTCGGGATGTGAACGATAAGATTGCCGGCGGTGTTTGCTCTGGTATCGCAGCCTACCTCCACATCGACCCAACCTTGGTTCGTATCGTCTTTGCTATCCTCGCACTTGGTGGTTGGGGAGCCGGCATTTTACTCTACCTCATTCTCTGGATTTTCGTTCCTGCTGCCCCTCTTGCCGGCTACAGTGGGCGCAGGCTTTTCCGCGATGCCGAGGACAAATGGATTGGTGGCGTAGCCTCTGGTATCGCCATTTATTTCGACAAAGAAACTTGGATATTCCGGCTCATTTTCGCCGCGCCTTTCCTGCTTAGTTTGTTCTCTGGGACGCTTGGTTTCTTCACAGGAACCTCTATCATTTTTGGATCGCTCACAGGCAGTTTCCTCCTTATTTACCTAGTCCTTTGGATGGTTCTGCCCGTCGCTCGCAGCGACTATGACAAGATGGAAATGCGCGGTGAGAAAGTGGACTTAGACAGCATTCGCAAGAACGTGATGAACGACATTAAAGACCGTGCACAAACATTTAAAGGAGAGGTTACGGAATCAGCAACCCGTTTGCGTGGCGAAGCGAAATCCTTTATGAGTGGCCGTGGGCGAAGCTTTGCCCAAGAAGCCAAAGAAGCCGGAGGTAGGATGGCATCGCGAGGAGGAAGTGTGATTGGCGGCATTTTCAATGCACTATTTATGTTTTTTGGAATCACGATTGCCTTTGGTCTTTTTATGGTTTTGATAGGTTATAGCTTCGGCGGTTTCTCCGATTTTTTTAATGACTTTATTCTCCGCACCGACACACAGAGAACACTTGGCTGGGCAACAGTTTTCCTTTTTTTCGGTGTACCGCTTTTGGGTCTGATTACGTCTATGGTGCGTCGGGCACTTCGCATTCGCACCGGTGGTAGAATCTTTAGTTTGGGTTATGGTCTGTTATGGGCTGCCGGCTGGGTATGTTTGATAGTCCTTGCATCGGATGTGAGTAGAGAATTCAGCAACAGTAGCAAAGTAGTGGATTCCTTGCCTATAGCGCAACCTGTGGGAAATAGACTGATAGTTACTGTACCCGGCGATGCCATTATCTACAGTAATTCTTTGCCTTGGCTTCATGGAAACATTTCTGGTTGGGATTTGCGCGATGGAGTGTTGCAAAGTGCCATGGTCAATGTAGTGACAAACGTCTCTCCCGATTCTCTGTATCATGTTTTCCTTCGCCGTGCAGCCATGGGTACAAATGCGTCAGAAGCTTCGGAAAGGGCACGTCACATTGCCTACAACGTGCGCAGCATTTCTGATTCTGTTTTGGCATTAGACAATGGTTATAGCATTTCAAAAAATGACCGTTATAGAGCGCAAGAAGTGGTTGTAGATATTCAAATTCCAGTTGGTAAAAAGATTCGGTTCGACGAGACCGTTGAAGAGAAGTTGAACGAATTTCATATGCCAGTCCGTCATTACAACTGGAATAAAAAGAATCGCTGGAACGTTGGCTGGACTTATGATTCAGACGATTCAAGACCCAAGTGGGAATCTGGTATAGACTATACAATGAGCGCAAATGGGGAACTTCTTGACCCAGGCGGGAAACCAGCATCGCGAAGCTATAAATATGATGACGATGGAGATAAAGCGTCTCGTTTGGTCAATGGAAAAATGGACAGTCTTGACCGTGCCTTGCAAGAAATTGAAAGACAAAAAGAGGCTCTAGAAGATGCGAATGATAACTGATAGATTTTGATTTTTAGCGGGTTGGTTAAGGTTGGTTACCTCAAGAACCTCGGCATCGGTCGAGGCTTTTTGTTTTAAGGAAATTCAAAGGTTTTTAAGTAGTGAGCTGCTGTAAGTTTGGTCGATGTGTCGATGGCAACTTGCGTTCCTCCTTTTTTGGACAACTTCTTGCAATAGCTCTAAGCTTCATAATGAACCCAGTTTGGATAGTGAATGGCAAGTACCACCCGCCGGTTCTATCGTCGCTGCCGATAGCATAGAAGTGGATGAGGACTTGTCGAAGGGACTATACTTTTCTGTTTATCTAAAAGTGCCTCAAACTATTGGTGGTGGCGGAACACAGTATTATGAGCTTGATGCAAAATATGGTCATGGAGAAGCTAAATCGGAAATAGTGATGCCACGCGGTGGGGAGCATTTACAGCCGCTCATTCATCGAAAGGATGCACATCATTTTATCATCGGTTTCATTCCCGGTAAAGCTTTTGGTGGCGATACAAGCTTCCTTGAATACTATCAAGTAACTGGCAATATGCAGGGCATTTCTATTGAGCCGCTCAAGAGTTTTCAAATCAATTAGAAGGCCATTTTTCATTAAGGTTTTAGTGAGGCACAAGCTTAATTTCGCTGATTCAACAACAATCATTTATGGCTCTGGAAAGTATCCCTAGTGTGGATTTGAATCAATTTCTTCACGGTGATTCAAACGCTAAAGATGCATTTATCGAAAGTATAGGAAAAGCCTATGAAGAAGTGGGTTTTGTAGCCGTAAAAAATCACGGTATTCCAGATGTACTCATCGCGGATTTGTACCAGTATGTGCAAGAATTTTTCGCACTTTCTACCCTAGAAAAGGAGACATTTGAAAGGAAAGATTTAGCCGGACAGCGAGGCTATACAAGCTTTGGAAGGGAACACGCCAAAGGCTTTGATGCACCCGATTTGAAAGAGTTTTTTCAGTACGGCCAAGAAGTAAATGATGGCGACATTATTGCAAAGGAATATCCCGGAAACGTGGACGTACCAAGCATTCCGGCATTTAGCCCTACGCTCCGCCAAGCTTATGAATCCTTCGAGAAAAGTGGCTTTGCTTTACTTCGAGCTATTGCACTTTATCTCGGTCTTGAGGAGCATTATTTTGATGGTTTTGTCCACAATGGAAATTCAATTTTGCGCGCTATCCATTATCCTCCCATTACCCAAGAACCACAGTCAGCAATTCGGGCAGAGCAACATGAAGACATCAACTTGGTAACCTTGCTGGTGGGAGCGTCTGCTGATGGTCTCCAAATCCAAACAAAAAATGGCGAGTGGGTAACCGTTACTTCGCTGCCGGAGCAGATTGTGGTGAATGTGGGCGATATGCTGCAACGCCTTACCAACAACCGATTGAAAAGCACAACGCATCGAGTGGTCAATCCGCCAAAGGAGAAATGGGGAACTTCTAGATTTTCTATTCCTTTCTTTTTACACCCGAAAAGTAGTATGAACCTTGCTTGCCTCGAAAGTTGCATTGATGAAGAGCATCCGAAAGCTTATAACGATGCAACCGCAGGAGAATATTTGGATGAACGTTTACGGGAAATCGGTTTAAAAAAATAGTACATTATGTCTTTGAAAGCTGTGCTGGGTAAGGATTCACACGATAGTTCGATATCGCTCAACAAGTACATTTCCGATTCCGGATTTTGCTCTCGTCGAGAGGCGGATAAATACATTGACCAAGGGCGCGTGACGATAAACGATGATGTTGCTATTCCTGGTAATCGCGTGAAAGCGGGCGATGATGTCTGCGTTGATGGCGAGCGTGTGGGCAAGAAGAAAGCCGTTGTTTATTTGGCTTACAACAAGCCTGTGGGCGTAACTTCTACCACCGATAGAAAGGACAAGACCAATATCATTGATGCCATTCATTTTCCGCAACGAATATTTCCCGTGGGGCGATTGGATAAGGATTCTGAAGGCTTGATTTTGCTCACCAATGAAGGCAATATTGTCAACAAAATATTACGCGCAGGTAATGCACATGAGAAGGAGTATGTCGTGACGGTAGATAAGCCTGTAACGCATGAGTTCATCACTGCAATGCAGCGCGGGGTGCGGATTATAGGAGAAACGACACTACCGTGTAAAGTGCAACCGCTAGGACAATTTGGCTTCCGGATTACGTTGGTTCAGGGCTTAAATCGGCAGATACGCAGGATGTGTGCGGCCTTTGATTATAAGGTGAAATCCTTGCGTCGATTGCGCATCATGAACATTCAGTTAGGGAACTTGAAAATTGGACAGCATCGCTTGTTAAGTCCAGAAGAAATACGCGATATGCTCAAGATGATTGGAGAAAGTAGATCCGAAGTCTTGCCTATTCAAAACGGACAATCTAAAGCTTCTTCAAAAATTTCTAGAGAAGAAACAAGCAAGTATTTCAGAAGAGAAAGTACAGGAAGGAAGGAGGTCAAGGTTAAAACCTTCAAGGATTTTCGCGAGGCGGGGAAGAAAAAGAAGAAGTAAAATGGCCAGCAATGGACTCTGTCTTAAATAGTCTAAAAATTTCAAAAAAATATTTTGCCAGTTCGGCGCGGTAGTTTTACATTTGCAGCCCCTTACGCCAGTTCCATTGTGTAAAGGCAGCACAACTGATTTTGGTTCAGTTAGTCTAGGTTCGAATCCTGGTGGAACTACTGCTAAAAGCCGCCCAATTGGGTGGCTTTTTAATTTTAATCCATTCCTCGAACTTTTTTCTGATTAGCGATTACAATCAGTGTATTCAAGTAGTGGAATTCGTATCTTTGAGCCTGCAAATTTGTTATGAAAGCAGAATATGATTTTTACTCGGCTACTCGTTGGCAGGAACAAGAACAAGAGGACACCGAAGTATTAAGCGAAAACAGTCATCGAATCATTGTGTGGAACGATGATGTCAATACGTTTGACTGGGTCATTGATTCGCTAATGGATATCTGCCAACATACACTAGAACAAGCGGAACAATGCGCACTCATCATTCATCATGCCGGTAAATATGCCGTGAAAGAGGGTGATTTTGACGTACTCCGTCCACAAGCTGAAGCACTTATTGATCGCGGAATAAATGCGACAATGGAATAAAAAGGTGCTTAATAACGTTTCTGAAACTCTTTTGCTTGTTCCAACAACTGTTGAGCATTCGCCACCGGATCCTTCGATAGTTGATGGAATTGGTGTACTTCCATTTCGAGACTATTATACTTTCGAGCGCTTTCTGCTTGCTTCTCTTTAGGTTCGAAATTGATAGTATTTCCAGCTTCAACCATCCCTTTTCTCATCAACTTTTCAAGTTCCACGACGTTTGTTTTGATGGACGCAGGATTTTTAGCGCGAACGCTTTGCTCAAATTGTAACATAATGGTACTTACTTGTTGGCGACCCATTCGAATCGCAGCGTCATTTTCGGCTTTCGTTAAGTGATTCTCAGCAAACGCCGAAAAAATAGTTGCAGTAACGAAACTTACTGTAAGAAAGAAATGCTTCATTTTGTTTTTTTTAATGATAATTGTGGAGTAAAAGTAGGAATTTTCCAAACAAAGAGCTTCAATAAAAGATCCAACCTATAAGACGGCTTTTTTCTCAAAAGGGTTGGTGAAAGCAAAGACTTTTTTTAAAAATTATCATTTCGTGGAAGCTTTTCGCCCTTTATTCGTTATTTTCGTTTTTTTTTTGAAAATGACCCAACCTTTTCGAAATAATAGCCGTCTTATAGAAGGTAAAGCTTTCTGGACTATTATGCTAGCACCCTTATAACAAAAATAATCAACCTTTCTTAGGCAACAACATGGCAAACAAATTATTTTCGGCAAAAAACAACCTTAGGGCGATGAAGGTTTTTTCAATGGTCTTTGCATTATTCATCCTTCCTGTATTTGGGGCAAATGCACAAAATGTATCCTGCCCACCAAACATAGACTTTGAAAATGGTGATTTCTCGAATTGGGAATGCTGGTTGGGAAAGGCAACAGACGGAACTCCTGCAACCAATCAGGTGTTTTTCGGAACTCCGTCTTTCATAAGCGGTCCGGTTGCCGGACGGCATATGCTTATGACAACTCCCCCTGTAAGTCTTGATCCATACGGGCACTTTCCAACTACTCCAAGCGGAGGGGGCACATATGCATTAAAATTGGGCAGAGACACAGCGGAATACTGTGCAGAGCGCGTAAATTATTATGTTCACGTTCCTGTGGGATTTAATGATTACAGTTTTAACTTCAGATTTGCGGCAGTTTTACAGGATCCTGACTTTGGCAATAATAATCCTTCTACCTGGTCACATCAATTCTATCAACGTCCTTCTTTTAGAATTCGTGCGTACGATAGCGCCACAGGAGATTCTATTCCCTGCGCTACTCAAAATTTCATTGCTTCAGCAGCACTTGTTCAGGTTTATGGGTTTCAACATGCCGATACAGGATTTGGAGTATACTACCTTCCTTGGACAGGATCTGCTATTCCAATTATCGGGCAGGGAGGGAAAACTGTCGTGTTAGAGGTTACCGCCTTAGATTGTTCATTTGGTGGGCACTGGGGTTACGGTTATTTCGATGTAATCAGCTGCGGAAAATACAAGGCCGCTGTTACATACTGTAATTTGGATTCAGACAGGATTAGATTTGTAGGTACGGGTATTACTCAGGTTTATAATTGGTACACGAGTAACTGGACCTATTTAGGGCAAGGAGCATATATAGATTTGCCTGTTCCCAAAACTCCCCAATTTTACTACGGCGTGTTGGCAGCAGGACAAACAGGCTGTTTGGATACGATCAAGACAGATACTATTGCCAACTTTACATTAACTACTCCCGATGCCTGCGTTAAGTTTGGTAATCCTATTCAGTTAAGCACTACTACCACGGGTGGTATCGGGCCATTCAACTACACGTGGAATCCAAATGGTGAGCTGTCGTGCCTCACCTGCTATAATCCTGTCGCCAGTCCGATTTCCCCAACGGAGTATTATGTCAAAGTTGCAGACAGAATTGGTTGCTTCCGACACGATACCGTTCATATTTTCCAAGCGCCTGATGCCGGGCCGGATAGATTAGTCTGCCCACTTGGCGATAGGCCGGCCAAGCTCTACGTGGGTGGGCCAGCTACAGCCACCTATACGTGGTACACGGACAATGGCCAGTTGGCAAATTTTATTACACCAAATCCTGGTCAAACCGTTTATGCTGCTCCGCCAAATCCAGTCACCAATGTGTATGTCTATTCAGATGTCTGCAAGATGTACGATACGGTGGTCATCACCCACGATGTGTCTAATTATATCGTAGCACCGCAAGATGTTCAAATAGTTTGTCGGCCTTCCTACCTCAACCTTCAATCCGAAGCAAAAGGCCCGAATCCGAAATTGAATATTCCTTGCGGCGGTAATAATCCGATTGCGTGTACCACTGAAACTACAGTGACAGCAGGCTACGGACAAATACCAGCTAGTACTAGAATGAACAATCCATTCTATGCAAAGAACATCTATCACAAGTATCAATTTGTCATTCCAAAGCAGGAATTGCTGGACGCCGGATTTTATAGTGGTACTATCAATAGCTTGGCGCTTTTTGACCTTAGTCAGACCTACGTAGGAACGATGGAGGGCATCACCATCTCACTAGCTTGTGTACCGTATTCAGAGTTTACAAGTCCTGCAACAAATACTACGTTTGAACCAAACCCTCAATTGGTGTTTTCTGCAGATAATTACCCGCGTACGCCAAATTCTTGGAACAACTTTAAGTTAGATGAGCCTTATAGCTGGGATACCACTACGAACCTACTTGTAGATATTTGTATTGGCGCTCGGACAGCCGCCGACCCGAATGACACGGCAGGTGTGGCTATGGTACATGGTTCATCTATCCAGAAAGACGATGATTTGATAAATGTATGTGGTGGTAATGCCAAGAAGGTTTATGGATACGACCAACGTCCTTCGGTTCAGATTAGCTTCTGTGAAACACCAGACTTACCATTTAAATATACTTGGAGTCCCGGTACATTCTTGAATGATTCTACTCAGCAAAACCCGACTGCGTTTGTGTCTAAATCCATTGACTATAATGTATTTAGTAAGGGTTTGAATGGTTGTTTGCTGAAAACGCCGTTGCATATAATAATGCCAATACACGACCTTGGCATCGGGCCGAACGATTCTACAGCTTGTCGCTACCAACCGGTGCCGATGTTTGCAACTGGTGCAGATGGCTACCAATGGTATGAAGATCAAGGCGGCGTGTTTACAGATGCTTCTGGCTCTTTGAGCTGCACTAATTGCTCTAACCCAATTGCAACTCCTGCCGCAACGACTAAGTATGCCGTGATTTATACCAATGATGTGAATCGTGGGAATCCAAACAATCCAGGTTCCGCCGATGGGTGTCCAGACACCTTGTTCACGACACTTCATATCAACCAATTGCCAGCAGTTATCACCACCAACCGAGATACAACAATCAAGTTTGGTTCGCACGTACAACTGTTTGCGATGGGAGCTTCCACATATACTTGGACACCAGTCGGCAGCCTAAACGACCCTAATTCGCCAGCCCCGATAGCAACCCCGCGCGAGACAACTTCGTA
>JBDTKK010000243.1:0-5579 GCA_039935335.1 Chitinophagaceae bacterium | reverse complement strand
TGATGCGTGCATTTACCGGAAAATACGCAGGAGGCGTGCTCAAACCTTCGGTCACAGTGTTGATAAATTCTTCCTTGCTCATGTCGGCAAGGGCGTAATTACTTTTCTTTTGGAAGCCAATTGTACTCGACGTTTCGGAGCCTAATTTCTTGCCACAGGCAGAACCGGGACCATGCGCAGGATAGAGGATAATATCATCAGACAGCGTCTTGATTTTCGTGTTCAAAGATTCATACATCATGCCGGCGAGTTCTTCTTTGCTAAGGTTGCCGCTGAACAAATCCGGACGACCAACGTCACCAACAAACAGCGTATCTCCGCTAAAGAGACAATAAGGATTTCCGGCTTCGTCGCTTAGTAAATAGCAGGTGCTTTCTAGCGTATGGCCGGGAGTATGAAGAGCCTTTAAAGAAAGACCGCCAATGGAAAAAACTTGGCCATCTTTTGCCTGGAGGAAATCAAATGTTGGTTCTGCCATTGGTCCATAAACAATCGGCGCACCGGTGGCTTTGCTAAGCTCGATATGTCCGGAAACAAAGTCGGCGTGGAAGTGGGTTTCGAAAATGTATTTAATGGTGGCGTTATGTTCGTTGGCGAGGGCGAGATATTGGTCAATGTCGCGCAAAGGGTCTATCACAGCGGCTTCGCCATTATGGGCAATGAAGTAGGCAGCTTCGCTGAGGCAATTGGTATAAAGTTGTTCAATGTGCATAATCGTAGAATTAGAAGTTACAAGACTGAAATAGATTTGAGATACGAACCCTTCAGTAGCTTGATAGAATGCCTGCAAAAATAAGCGCTAAAGCCTGCCATAATGATGGGGCAGATTCATGAGTTGTCTATACGAACATTGATGTTCTTCATGAATGTGGCAACGATTGGTCGTGTATTTGAGCGATGGACTGCACCCTTTGCTGGTAGATTTCGCCCTTTCAGGGCTTTGGGCGCTGCTTAGTCCTTTGGGTTGCTGGGAGCAACATTCTTTTATAAAAACGGATTACTGCTGCGTTCCGCACCCACCGTTGTTTCAGGGCCATGACCGGGATAGATTATCGTCTCATCGGGCAGGGTCAATATCTGGCTATTAATGCTCGAAATAAGGGTGGCGTGATTGCCGCCTGGCAAATCGGTACGCCCGACACTACCTGCAAAAATCACATCGCCACCGATTGCCCAGCCGCCTTGGGGATAATAGAAAACGATGGACCCCGGAGAATGACCAGGTGCTAAACGTAGTTCCAGTACGTCCTCTCCGAGCTTTAGTTTGGCTCCTTCTTTCAGCTCTTGCGTGGCAATGGGCAGGTAAGGAATAGAAAATCCAAACATCATTGCAGCACCTTTTCCACTAGCAAGTACGGGTGCTTCGAGGGCATGCAAAGCGAACGGGATATTGTAAGCATCTACTAAAGCCTGAACGCCAAAAATATGATCGATATGAGCGTGAGTATTGAGGATAGCCTTTGGCTGTAAGCCTTGCTGGTTAAGGAAATCCAACATCATCTTCTTCTCTTGCGCATCATACATTCCGGGGTCAATAATCCAGCAATCTTTGTGTTCATTATAGAGAACGTAAGTGTTTTCGGAGAAGCCATTGAAGGTGGCGCGATGGAGTTGCAGCATAGGATTTTGGATTGATTTCGAAGCTCGGTAGCTTGCAAACTTACGGCTGACGCGGAGGCAGGCCATACGATTCATTATATTTACGCAGTATCAGCCGCACTCATGATTCAGTATTTACTAAGGCAGCGCCGAGCTATCCTATTCGTCGCACTTTTTTGTTGTTCTTTTCTTATTGGCCAAAAGCCCGCTTTTGCGCAAGCAAACATGGAAACCTTTGGGCAAAACCGTGTGCAATATCGAAAGTTTGTGTGGAAGTATTTTGACACGAAGCACTTTCGTGTTTATCACTACGACCGCAGTGGTGTGACTTTGGCTCGATACGCCGCAGAGCAAGCGGAGCGCGATATTGCGATGGTGGAGAAGAAAATGAGTGGCACTTTTCCGGAGCGTTTCAATATTGTGTTGTACAATAGTTATGATGAGTATCGGCAGAGCAATATCGGATTGAAATTCGACTCGCAGATTGAAGGAACAGCTACAGGAACTGTCGATGTGGTGGGCGATAAATTGGTCGTTTATTTTGATGGTATTCACACCGATTTGCGCCGGCAAATCCGCAGGGGTATGAGCCAGGTGGTGATGCAGCGTGCATTGTTTGGTGATAGTTTTAGAGAGGTGGTGAAGAATTCATTGCTGCTCAATCTTCCACCCTGGGTATCTCAAGGATACATCGCCTACATGGTGGACGGCTGGGATGCCTTGAGTGCCAGCGAATGGAAAAACCTAATAGCAGCACATCCTAAAACCGGTTTTTATACCCTCGCTGAAAGTCATCCAGAGCTTGCGGGTAAGGCTTTTTGGAAGTTTGTATCAGATAAGTATGGCTCGTCAATGCCCAAAACGATACTCTATGCGATGCAAACAAAAAGTAGCTTGAATCAAGGTGTAAAAATGACGATGGGCATGAAGGTGCTTCGCGCCTATGATACTTGCCTGGCTTGGTTTCACGAGCAATACGCGTATGATTCTTTGCACGAGGAAACCCCCAAAATTGACTCTGCTTTAATAGCTATAAAAGTGCCGCAGGACAATGGCGTGATGCAAAACGTTCGTGTATCGCCGCGCGGGCAAGATGTGGCTTATTGCATTTTTAGAGACGGAGAGTATTTCATTTACATCCAGAAAACGCTGCATGAACAAGTCCGCTCGCTGATTATGCAGATCGGTGCGAAAGACTTCAACGAAACTGTTGCCGACCCTAATTATCCTTTGCTGGCTTGGAACAATAATGGCGACAAGCTGGCCATCATGTACCAGGATAAGACGGCGACAAAGCTGCGTATTTACAATTCCCAAAAAGCCAGAATTGAGAACTATGTCATTCCCAAAAATCGCTTTGACCGCGTGCTGGGTATGACCTTCGATGAGGACAATGACCAAATCCTTTTCTCGGCAATTAGGAAAAGCCAAACTGACCTGTATTCCTTTACCATCAAGCGTTCCAGGATGGACAACATCACGAATGATATCTGGGATGACATTGCTCCGCAGTTCATTTCGGGAGGCTCGCGCCGAGGGATTTTGTTTCTAAGTAATAGGCCAGCCGCCAACATGGATGTGCCCGCAGGCGTGAATCAATTGCCTACTGGGCCGATGAACCTTTACTTCTACGACACCAAAACGAAGAGCAGGAAACTGCTACAATGTTCTTACAACAAGACCGGGCACATCACTCAGCCTATCCAATATGGCTCTGATAATTTTGCCTTCTTGATGGATACGAATGGGGTACAAAACAAGTACGTGGTCACCTTTGTGCGCAAAGGCAATAACTATGATTCTGCCGTGCCAGTGCCGGTTACCAATTATTCTACGAGCATTCTTAATCATCAATACAATGCTGCCGCAAACCAAGTGGCTGATGTGTTGCAAATCGGGAAGGAGTATTGCATCTTCTTTAGTCCGCTGCTGATACCTGGCAAGACCTTGGAGCCCAAAAACCTGATGCCAACCAAGCTCCGGATGAACGAATTGGCGCAGGCTAATCAACCCGAAGCTGGAATCAGTTCTTCAGGAAGTACTGGAACTACTTTAAAATCGGGCAGTACTTTTCAGAGTGAGTTTTCGGACGAGAATACGGCTACGCCCATTGCTACGCTGCAAAGCGATATGAAGCGCAAGCATCGGATGTACGAAGACTCTTCGCTGATTATAGATCCGAACATTACAGACAGTACTTACCTCAAGCTGCGTGCAAGGAATTATCGCCTAAGTTTCAAGCCAGATTTCTTCCAGGCAAGACTGGATAATTCGGTGTTGTTTACGCAGTATCAGAATGCGCAATTGCAGGGAAATACCTACCAACAACCTCCTTTGGCTGGCCTTATCAGTATCTCCTTGAATGATGCTTTGGAGGATCAAAAAATTACTGGAGGTATTCGCCTTCCGATCAATTTTTCGGGGATGACCTACTTCTTGCAATACCAGAATTTCACGAATCGAGTGGATTGGGGTGTGCTGGCTTTGCGGAGTGCCAACTTCTACAATTATGACGTGTCATATGTGGATTCTTCGGGTCGTTCGGTAATCACAAGCCAGCAGTTGGGCAAGGTGACGAGCCTAATGCTTCAGGGAAATGCTGGGTATCCTTTGGATCGTCGGCGGAGGCTGGAAGCCACGCTGGGCTTGCGCCAGGATGTGCTGGACTTTAAAGCAGAAGATACTCTGAGCTTGTCTCTCGCGCCGCGCACAAAGAGCTATTGGGTGATGAGCCGACTGGAATATGTGTTTGATAACAGCAAGATCCTAGCGATGAATATTCGGGAAGGTTTCCGGTATAAAGTGTATGGGGAATACTTGCTCGGATTGAGCAAATCCAACAACGGAGGTTTCTACAACATGGGCTTTGATTTCCGGTATTATAAGAAGCTATACAAGAACTGCATCTTCGCTTTCCGTGGTGCTTCCGCGCATTCCGAAGGCAATCAGCACATCCTTTATTTCTTAGGCGGAACGGACGGATGGATAGCGCCGCAATCTGGTACAACTCCTCCTGTCACCGACCAGAATTATGCGTTTCAAGCATTGGCAAGCCCCTTGCGTGGCTACTTGCAAAATGCGCGGAATGGTAATAGCTATGCCTTGGCCAACATCGAGTTGCGCATGCCGATTCTTACGACCATTTTAAAGAGGCCGGTCAACTCCAGTTTCCTGCGCAACCTGCAACTGGTGGGCTTTTCAGACGTAGGCTCTGCATGGAACGGCATACTTCCAAACACCGCTAATACCACAAGGAATTATTTGCTGTCCTCGCCTTTCACGCCTGTTTCTTTGAATGTGGAAAGGACGACTAATGCCGGGCTGGCTCTAGGATACGGAGCAGGATTGAGGAGCACTTTGTTGGGCTATTTCCTCCGTTTTGATGCTGCCTGGGCTTATGATGGACTGCCAAAGCCAATTTATTATGTGTCGATTGGGTTGGATTTTTAGACCCGGATAAGAAGGATTTTCAAAGAAGCTTCAAAGTGTATTCATAACTTTGACCAACTCCGGGGCATTATAACCGTGTGCATTTTGCGGTATCATTTTACTGGGGATTTATTGGCGAGTCTTCAACATAATAATTTTGGGGTGCAATAGGTCTTTTTGGTGTGTCAATATTTTAGACCAGTGGAACTCCCTATTATCCCAGATTCCGCAATAGACGATAATTTCTAAGGCTTTTCTATTGCGGCGCAATAGGAACTGATTGATTTTCAACGCCGCTAGACGAGAGATTTAAAATCGGCTATATGAATCAGTAATTCACATCTTGTGGAGGACTTGTTTTGACGCTTCAAATGTTGATGAAACTTGCGATTCTCAATCCTCTGAAAGTCTATTGGGTAATCTGGGATTATCGTAAAACGCCATCTTCAAATTGCGCAGATTCTCGTTTTCATCAGTTGCATTTTGGGCACTTTGTGCTGCGCCTATTGGGTCTATCCTTTCTTTGAAAAACGCTTTATGGCAAGTGGCTT
>JBDTKK010000242.1:0-5863 GCA_039935335.1 Chitinophagaceae bacterium | reverse complement strand
GCCCAAGCGCAGACCGACACCGCTTCCAGCCACCTAAGAATTTCCGTACTCACCGTTGGTGTGGGCGATGAAATTTATGCCTCATTTGGCCACACCGGTATCCGTGTGCTGGACAGCGCAACAGGCTCCGATAAAGTGTATAATTGGGGAACGTTTGATGGCTTCCAAGACAACTTTGAGCTGAAGTTCATGCAAGGGAAGCTGCTCTATTACTGTTCTTCTGAAACCTTCTTGAACTTTTACCAAACCTATGTTCAGGCACAACGCCGAGTGCAAGAGCAAGTCATTCTTCTGGATGATGCACAGAAGGCCAAGCTGCAACAATTTTTGGAAGAAAATTTGGAAGAAGCAAATCGCTATTACAAGTACGATTTCCTTTATGATAATTGCGCCACAAGGCTTCGCGATGTGTTCCCAACTGTGTTTGGCAAGCAGTTTAAATTCGGGCAGGTTTTACCAAAAGACAGCAAACTAACTTTTAGAGAAATCATCGATAAATACCTCGCGCCTTTGCCTTGGGAGCGCTTCGGAATCGACCTTTTGCTCGGCTCAAAATTGGACAAGCCGATGAGCAATGAGGAAATAATGTTTCTCCCGGATTATCTCCGCGATGGCATTGCAGGTGCGACTGTAAATGGAAAGCCTATTGCTCAAGACACGGTTGAATTATTGCCAGCAGGCTCTCCCTTTCCAAAGCCCGGAAATGGCGTGCTTTTCACCTTGCTGATTGTCGCCGCTTTGGTGATTTTTGGTTCGGTAATTCCTGGTTTCAACATCATTGGTGCTATTGCCAAAAACGCGCTGTTGATTGTTATCGGGCTATTGGGTTTCCTTATGCTTTTCATGTGGTTGGGCACAGACCATAAAGCTTGTTCCGATAACTGGAACGTACTCTGGGCCTTGCCCACCAACCTTATTATTCCTTTTGTAAAAAGAAAAAAGCGGAGCCGATATGCTATCATTGCCATGTTGTTAATCGTGCTGTCTCTGGTCTTTCATTTTGTTGGAATTCAGGAAATGCCACTTCGGGATTTGTGGCCGCTGTTGCTGGCTTTACTCTTTAGTTTTGGCATGATTTATAAGGCAGCTACCACTGAAGTTATTTATGATCCGGCAGACTTTGACCACTAAGCATTTTTCCAAAATCTCCTATTCGCGCAGCGGAGCAGGTTCGCCTTTGATGCTCCTCCATGGCTTTCCATTGGATGGAAATATTTGGTCTGAAATTGTTGAAAATCTTTCCCAAAATTTCACGGTTCTAGTTCCTGATTTACCAGGCATTGGCGGGAGTATATTGGACGATAAAAACACGAGCATTGCGGAACTTGCTGAAATAGTGCCAGCCATTTTAGAAAAGGAAGGTTTGGAGAATTGCGTCCTCGCAGGGCATTCTATGGGCGGCTATATTTCCCTTGCTGTAGCAGCTCTTTTTCCTGAAAAATTGAAAGGACTAGCCCTTCTTCATTCTACTGCAAATGCAGACACCGAAGTGAAGAAAGAAGCACGACAGAAAGCTATTGAATTAATTGAGAAAGGAGGCCGCGAAGCTTTTATCAGAGTGGCGATTTCGGATTTATACACAGAAGATTTTCGACAAGAAAATCAGCATGTTATTGAGGCACAGACAGAGCGTTCTTTAGCAGTTCCCGCCGATACATTGGTAAGTTTTTACAAAGCCATGATTGCTCGCCCCGACCGCAAAAATGTGCTACAGGAAAGTGTCATGCCAGTGCTATTTGTTTATGGAAAAGAAGATTCGGTGATACCTTACGAGCCTTGCCTACAACAAACTTTACTCCCAAACGTTTCTTTTGTGAAACTCTACGAACGCTGTGGACACATGAGCATGAAAGAACTCCCTGAATTATTACAGGCCGACTTACGTACTTTCGTGGGTTATTGCTATCGTTCGCAATTCTAGGAGCATTTGTAATGAAGCTTTTTCAAAGAATTTGTTTTTTTATTTCCTTGCTATTATTAGCTGGAAGCAGCCCTGTGAGCGCAACACACGTGGTAGGTGGCGAGGTGACTTACGTTTATCTTGGCAATAATCTTTATCGAGTTCGGATAGACATCTACAGAGATTGCATCAATGGAGACCCACAAGCCATTCTCCAAGACGATCCTGCGTATATTTCTATCTTTTTAGGAAATGGTACTCGAATATTATCAGACTCAATCAAGTCTAGTAGCCAACTCATTGTCCCCGACAATTTTAGCAACGACTGCATCAACAACAAGCCGATTACCTGCCTCAATAGGATTACGTTTATAAAGAATTATAGCCTGCCTTCCAATCCTGCCGGATATTACATTGTATATCAACGTTGCTGTCGGAACGCAAATATCCTCAATATTGTTGACCCAGGCTCAACGGGTGCCACCTATTATTGTGTCATTCCTCCTTCTGGCGAATTTGGTAAAGTTGTAAACAACAGTGCTGTTTTTAAGAATTATCCGCCTCAAATTATCTGTATCAACAACCCCCTTTTTTACGACAATTCAGCAACGGATGCCGATGGAGATTCCTTGAGTTACGAGTTCTGCACCGCCTACAATGGAGGCTCGGCTAATGATGCCAAACCAGTGCCAATGTCACTTGGGTTTCAAAGTGTACGCTATAGCAATAGCAATTCGTTCAACGCGAAGCAACCGATGGGGCCGGGAAATTCCTCCTTAAAAATTGACCCAGTTACCGGTCTTATTACGGGAACGCCCTTCCAATCTGGCCGCTTTGTCGTCACTGTTTGTTGCCACGAATGGCGGAATGGCGTGATAATAAATACGGTGACTCGGGAATTTCAGTTTGTAGTCACCAATTGTAGTAAGGCCGTAGTGGCTAATATTCCACAACTATCATCGCAGTTCAACACCTTTATTGTACAATGCAAAGGTTATACGGTCAAGTTTAAAAACCTTAGTATAGGTGCCAATAACGCGAGCGATGCCTATAGTTGGGATTTTGGAGTGCCTGGAATAAAGTCGGACACCTCGCACCTCAAAGAGCCGGAATATACTTATCCTGATACCGGAGTGTACGTTGTGAAGCTTATCGTTAATCGCGGAAGCACCTGTGTGGACAGTATCATGCGCTACGTAAAGATTTATCCCAGCTTCAATGTGGATTTTGATTATACCGGCTTGCCTTGCCCTTTAACGCCAATCAACTTTATTAATAAAACGACTTCCACCTACCAACCTATCCTCAACTTTAATTGGAATTTTGGAGATGGGACAAGTTCCACCGAGTTTGAACCCCAACACGTCTATGATACTGGTGGAAATTTTAGCGTAATTCTTAGTGCCAGCAATATCAAAGGTTGTTACGACTCCACAGTGAAAACCGTGTCTGTAACGCGTTTCAAGGCTTTTGCAGGGAATGATACCGTTATTGTAAAAGGCGAAAGCATCATTTTCAATGCAACTGGCGGTAACACCTACACTTGGACACCTGCTACAAATCTTAGTAATCCAAACATTGCTAATCCGATTGGTTATTATCCCGACACCGGTACTTTTTATTATGTGGTTCATGTGGAAAGTTCTGGTGGCTGCGTCGGCGAGGATACGATAAAGGTTTGGGTCGTTGGGCAGGGGGCAGTGTTTGTGCCTTCTGCTTTTTCGCCCAATGGTGATGGACTGAATGATGTGCTTCGGCCAATTGGTGTGGGCTATAGGAATATCAACTTCTTCAGGGTTTTTAACCGCTGGGGGCAACCAGTGTTCTATTCTTCAAGATTTGGCGCGGGTTGGGATGGAAAATACCAAGGGAAAACCGCTGATGTAGGCACTTATTATTGGGTATTGAGCATCAAGGACCGCTTCGGGAAGGATGTACTCATGAAGGGCGATACCGCATTGATACGATAGCCTTTTTAAAGGTTGTATTTAAAGGCAAGGCTTTCAAAAGATACTTTCAGAGCTTTTTTCAAAAAAGGATTTTTCTCAAAAAATCAAGACTTTATTTTCCTAGAAAATTATGGAGCAAAAGAACATTTTTATTACCGGAGCTACATCTGGTTTCGGGCGGGCTATTGCCGAAAGATATGCTGAAGGCGGATATAATTTGATCATCGCTGGGAGGCGAGAAGAGCGACTAGCAAGCCTTTCCAAGGATTTGAAAGAGAAATTTAAGGTAGAGATCCGCAGTCTGTGTTTCGATATTCGAGATAAAAATTCGGTTTTACATGCCGTAGAAAGTTTGGGAGAAATGCCCATTGATATCCTCGTCAATAATGCCGGACTCGCCTCTGGAATGGCATCCATCCACGAAGGTGAAATTGAGGATTGGGAAACGATGATAGACACCAATCTTAAAGGTTTACTGTACATCACTCGCGCAGTTACGCCCCGAATGGTATTACGCAAACAAGGGCATATCATCAACATCGGCTCCACTGCGGGAAAGCAGACTTACAAAAATGGCAACGTTTACAGCGCTACAAAATTTGCAGTCGACTCTTTAAACCAAGGTATGCGCATAGACCTTTTGCCCTTCGGAATAAAAGTGACGGCTATCAATCCAGGGATGGCAGAAACGGAATTTAGTATCGTTCGCTTCCATGGCGACGAAGCGCGTGCAAAGGCCGTCTATCAAGGCTTTCAGCCCTTGCAAGCCAAGGATATTGCAGAGGCAGTTTGGTATTGCACTAACCTTCCGGCGCACGTGTGCATCAATGATTTGACGATAACTTGTACCGCGCAGGCGAATAGTTTTTATACAGAGAAGAAGTGAGCGATTCGCGCAAAGACGCAAAGTTTTACGCAAAGATGCTAAGTCTGTATGTCGGTGTTCTCTCTTGATTTTCTAAAATCAAATTCTCCGTGAAACTCTGTGGCTCCGTGTCTCTGTGGTGAAATCGTCAAATCAGCTTACTCCTCTTCTTCAAGAAAGCCTGCAACACTGCGCTAACGTCTTCCCGCAAATCTACCGTCACGCGGTCAATGCCGTACTGGTGGCACTTTTCAGCTAATGTTTTTTGCCAAGTATTGATAGCATTTCGGTATTGTTCTTTGATTTGCGCGGGCTGCAATCGCGTACGTTCTCCGCTCTCCAAATCCACAAATTCATACGGTCGGTTTTCAAAAGAAAAATCCATTTCTTGCTCGCCTTCCACCACATGAAAAAGGATGACTTCATGCTTGTTGTAACGAAGGTGTTGTAGGGCCACAAAAAGCTCTTCTGCATCCCCGCCATCTTCCATCAAATCGCTAAACACCACCACCAAAGAACGCCGATGCATTTGCTCCGCAATCTGGTGTATCGCTGCCGCAGCAGAAGTTGATTTTTGCTTGGCATCATGGTGCAAAAGCCTGTCCAGTTGCGTCATCAACTGTTGGTAATGGCTATGCGAAGAGCGGATTTCTGATTGATAAAAAATGCCATCATCGAACACGGCAAGCCCCGCAGCGTCGAGTTGTTTGCGCAACATTTGCAGCAATGCAGCGGCAGCAAAACAGGAATATTGAAGCTTATTCAGCCTTTCTTTCGATTGCGGAAAAAGCATGGACGAGGAGGCATCGAGGAGGATGCAGCATCGGAGATTTGTTTCTTCTTCAAAACGCTTTACAAACAGCTTTTCTGTACGGCCATACACGCGCCAATCCACGTGCCTAAGGCTATCTCCGGGGTTGTAAATCCTATGCTCGGCAAACTCTACCGAGAAGCCGTGAAAGGGGGATTTGTGCAGCCCGATAATGAAGCCTTCAACCGCCTGACGCGCTAAGAGTTCGAGTTTATCATAAAGAGATTGTGGCGTGATGGAAAGCGCTGTAGAAGGCATAATTGAAGGTAGGAAATTGGGTTAATCTTTGTTGCCAACAGAATCTATGTTTGCAGCGGCGATTTTTCCTGCTATCTTTA
>JBDTKK010000241.1:0-6755 GCA_039935335.1 Chitinophagaceae bacterium | reverse complement strand
CAAAGCCGCAGCCACAGCATGTGCCAGTTCAATGCCGTCGCCAAGACAAACGATATCTGCATCTTTTGTTGGGCGACCAATAATTTTATCGCGCACGAAGCCACCAATGAGGTAAGTAGGCATGTTCAGAGCTGCCGAAGCCTCGTGAATTGTTTGCAGAAGTTGCGCTTCTGCTGCGCTCAATTGAATGTCCATTTCAGAAGGGCTGCAAAGATGCGGCTTTCTCAAAAAAGCAACCATCTTAGAGCTTGGTCAATTTCCGCACTATTTCCTGACCCTGAATTTGGATTCGAACGAGGTACAATCCTGGCGCGAGGCTAGTAACATCTACTTTGTTGTTCGCTGGATTTTTTAAGGAAATAAGCTGTCTTCCACTAAAACCATATACAGAAATTTCCTGTATATTTAGGGCTTTTATCTCGAAGCTTTCTCTGGCAGGATTTGGGGAAATCTCCAAATTCCCAGAACGTAAAACTGTGGGAAATCCTGTGGGAATCGTCACACAGCTACATGCTGCGGGATGTCCCATTTCCACCCTTGCTTTGGCATAAATCGTACCTTGATTATAGCCTGTCAACGTTCCAACAACTGGCCATGTTATATTCGCTGAAAAGCAGTCTGGGCGCTGTTCTGGCAATAAATACAAAGAGGAATCTGGTGTGGAAGTAGAGCCATCAACTACCGCGCCGCGATAATTATTTCCATAAAGAAAATGCCCCTTCCCATTGATGAAATTCAACCCAATATTCGTGTTCGTGATTTCGTTGCCGATGAATTGTTGGCTGTCTGTTGCAGGACTAAAATTCATGAATATTCCATAGCCCGAAGCTCGATTTCGGAAGAAGGTATTTAGTGGCCCATTCTTGCCATGCGAGTCGTCAATGACGATGTTGTTTACAAAATTTCCTTCGGCAAGATTGGAGAAAGGAAAGTTACCATGCAGCACAATTTCGCCCGCCGCGCTATCGGGTAAAGACGGCTCCGTCCAATAAGGATGCGTGGAATAATTGTAGGCCAAAACATTGCCGTTGGCACCTGCTTGCAGCACCATACTATGGCGCAAATGATTGAAATAATTGCCTTCAACTTTGCACTCGCCTGTGGCAAACTGTATCAATACTCCGTAGCCCTGTCCGCCGCCACCATAGCCAAATGCGCCATGAAAATAGCTGTTTGTCACCTCGATATTGGAAGAATAATTAAGCTCAACATGGGCAAAATTGCACGAGTAGGATTCGATACCATTTATCCAGCAGTTCACAGCATTCGTGAAGGCGATATTAGACGATTGTCCGGCTGTAGAATCCATTCTCTGAATTTTCAGGCACTCAAAGCCGATGCTATTCACTGGAATAATCCTTCTGATTTTGGGGCTTTTAGATAAAAAATAATTAAAACGAAAAGGACTTTTGAAGATGATGCTATTGCCGCTGACACTTTGGATTTGCATCGTTTGCCCAAGCGAACCATAAGCCCAAGAGGAAGTCATAAACGCACTATCATTCATCGATAAATACACCCAATCACCAGCGTGAAAATTCGCCGGATTATTGATTATTGCAGAGAAATTCCCCCTTATTGCATCAGTTGAAAAACTGCTTGTGTCGTTAGTGGAACTGCCCGAAATATTTATAAGATTGCTGACTCGGCCGTGGAGATTAAATATCAATTTGCTGCTATCATAGCCTGCCCCACGCAAGACAATATTGCTTTGGGAGAGATTGATTTTCTGGTCAAAATAATATTGGCCATTAGGAAAGAGAATCACGCCCGGCGCAGCATTTAGGGAATATATGGCACTATCCAAAGCATGATTACAAGAAAGAATTCCTGTATTGTCTGCGCCATAATTCAGGATGTTCAGAACAGTGCTGAATGTTGGTTTCGTACCGCGATAACCAGCGTCTTGCCAATTAGTCTTTGCAGGATTATAGTTTTGACCAAAAGCGATGAAGCCTAGACCAAGAAAGACAGATGTAAATAGGGTTTTCAAGAGAAGAGAATTTCCCTAATAGTAATTAATCCCAATCAATTTCCTGGCTTCCGAAATGGTTTTAGCCGCGCTTTCTCGCGCTTGTTCCGCACCGCGTTTCAGGATACTTTGAAGTAATTTTTCATCGCTTTGCAAGGCAATAGCCTTTTCGCGAATCGGCGCAACAAACGTCACCATATCTTCCGCCAATTGCTTCTTCATATCGCCATAACGAATGGTGCAATCGTTGAAGCACATCGTGTAAGAATCCAGTGTTTCCGCGCTGCTCACAAGTTTCATCAAGTCAAATAGACTGGCGATGTAGGTCGGCATTTCGCTGTCGGGTTCGGTAGGCCCACTATCCGTTTTCGCCTTCATGATTTTCTTCTGAATCGCTTCATCGCTATCCGCGAGATAAATTGTGGCGTTTTCATTTTCGCTTTTACTCATCTTGCCACCATTGCCGTCGAGGCTCATTACCTTCACTAGTTCACCCCCAAAATTGAAAGGTTGTGGCTCCGGAAAAAGCTCGCCATAGCGGCCATTGTAGCGCTGGGCGAAGTTTCTAGCCATCTCCAAATGCTGCTCCTGATCTTTGCCGACAGGCACTAAACTTGCCCGATGAATAAGGATATCCGCAGCCATCAAAACGGGATAAGTGAGCAAACCGGCATTCACATTTTCAGGGTTTTGGCGCACCTTGTCTTTGAAGGTGGGCACCTTCTCCAATTCACCTTTATACGCCAGCATATTCAGGATGAGATAAAGCTCGGGAATCTCCGGAATGTCGCTCTGGGCGTATAATGTAACCTTCGCCGGGTCTAAGCCCGAAGCAATATTTTCAGCTAAAACCCGGAACACATTTTCCCGCAAATCTTTCGGGTCGGGATGGGTGGTAAGACTATGATAATCGGCAACGAAAAAGTAGCACTTGTAGTCGTCCTGCATCTTTACATAGTTGCGCATGGCACCGAAATAATTTCCGAGATGCAACTTGCCCGTAGAGCGAATTCCTGAAACGACAATTTCCTTTTTTTGGAGAGACATAAGTGGCGCAAAAGTAAAACGGTTCCTGCGAGCACGCCGGAACCAGATTGTTGAATAAGAATTTGGGGGAATTTTCTAAGAGATGAATGCTAACAGCCGTCTCCGTCGCCCTTCAAACTAAAGCGAACAGGGAAAGTATAAAACACGTTTACAGCTTTTCCTTTGATTTCTCCTGCGTTCCAGGTCGGCATCATTTTCACGACATGCAGTGCTTCTGCATCCAATTCGGCATAACCGGAACTTTGAACAATGACGGGCGCAACTACCCTGCCTTGCACATCTACAATGAATTGAATGAGGCAACGACCTTCATGTTTTTGAGCTTTTGAAGCGGCAGGATAATGGAGATTTTCAGACATAAACTGGCCGAGTGCTCCTTTGAAAGATGGCATGGTTTCTACGTAGTTATAGACTTCTTGCCCGCTAGGCAAAACGCTTGGCTTTTGTACATGAGCTAGTTTGTTTTTGCGCTCAAGACCCTCCAAGGTCCAAAAATTCTGGCCGTTAAGTTGATAAAAAACTTGCCGAAAGTCGTTACTGGAAGGCTTGTAGCTATCCTTAACCCATTTTTGGAGGGCTGGGTTTTGGCGAGAATTGTTGGCAAGGAAGTTTGCGTTGTTTGATTGTGCACTTTGTGCATAAATAGCGGAAACCGCCACCATAGCAGTACAGAAGGCAGCGAGAAAAATGCCTGCTTTTGCATTTCTGCTTTTTGAAATATTTTGTAGCATGATAATTCTTCGTTTTAAAGGATGATGGAAAAAGGAGTGCGCAACCGCGACGGGCGTGCCAAAAGAATTTGATAAAAGGAGTTCGGAATAATGCTTAAAGTCGGTGTTTGCTAATGCGATTTCGTCGGCTTCGAACTCGTGCACCATCTTGATTTCACGAATAAAAGTCCAGGAAAAGGGATTGGCCCAAAAGGCGATGGTAAGGACTTGGAGCAACACCAAATCATAGCGATGAAGACAATGGATATGCGCCGCTTCGTGATTGAAAATTGACGCGTCAATCTCTTCTTTTGGAAAGAAAATAGTTGTCCAAAAACTTCCCGGGCCGATGCCAGTTTCTTTCCGAACTTCTAAGCCATTAATCCTTTCAAAGCTACTGCTGTTGCGGATTTTAAAGAATATTTTGCCGTAGGCGAAAGCAGAAAAAGCGAAAAGTGCGAAAGCAATAGCAGTGTAAAGCAGAAGCCAATTAAAGGAATGCGAAGCTGCGACGTTCTGCTGAACGCCATCAGCACGAACGAGGATTTCATCGAGCTGAATTCTTTCCATCCAGATAGGCTTTGAGGTCGAAAAATTCAATTTCAAAAAGGGCAAAAGCAGCGGCAATACCGAAGCCAAAAGCAGGAAAATTCTACTGCCACGATGGTTCGTTTTACTTCTGAAAGCTGCAATGTAAATGAGCCACAGAATGCCGCTATAGGCAATAATTTGGAAGAGATAGATGAGGAAGTTCATGATAGATTTTGGTTTTACAGCTTGAATGTTATAGGAAGGTTCATTCTAACATTCACTCGTTCTCCATTTTGCGCCCCAGGATTCCATGGCGGCATGCCTTGTACTAATCGCAACGCTTCTTTATCCAGATAGGTGTTTCCAGCACTCCTAAAAACGACGGCACTATCTATTTTTCCATCCTTTTTTACGACAAATTCAATTTGCACTTCACCTTCAGCCTTCAACATGGAAGCGGCAACTGGATAGTGAAGATTATTCTCTATGTATTCTCCTAAATTTCCATTGAACGATGGTATGCAATCTGCAAAATGATGATTAGTGCCTTTTTGGGTACTATTCTTTACCTTTTCAATTCTTGTCTTTCCTGACCCTTTTTCCTGTGCATAAAGCACTGAATTGGAAATTCCGAGTATGAACTGCAATGTGAAGAAAATGCCGCAGATTTTGTTTTTAGAACGTCTTGCCATGATTACTTACTTAAATTTAAATAGTCGAATGAATAATTCGATAGGCTTAGTCTACCAACTTAAATGTGATAGGAAGTGTATAGTAAACCTTCACCTTTTTGCCATCCTGCGTGCCGGGAGTCCATTTAGGCATTGACTTTACAATGCGCATTGCTTCTTCGTCAAGCAGCGCATAATCTGAAGACTTAACTACTTCAACATTTTGAATTTCCCCCGTTTCGTCAACGACAAATTGCACCACGCTTCTTCCTTCTTCGTTGTGTACTTTGGCCGAATCAGGATAATGGAATTTCCCATTTAGGAAGCTTGAAAAATCGCCGTTGAATTTTGGCATGATTTCTACAAACTTATGAGCTGAGGAATCCTTGGTGGTTTGGGTTTGCGAAGCCGCTTCCGTTGTCTTTTCCTGCGCATGAAGGTTAAGACTTGGTAACCCAAGGACGAGCACCACAGCAACGACTGCGGAGCTGATTTTGATTTTAAGATTTGATTTTTGATGTAGCATGAAAGATTTATCCCTAAAATATGAACTGCGGTAGTTGTTACAGATTATTTACCATTTATTTTAAACGTAATAGGAAGTGTATAAAATACCTGAACATTCTTTCCGTATTGTTTTCCCGGTATCCAAGCCGGCATCCCCCTAATAACGCGCAATGCCTCTTGATCCAAAAGCGAATACCCTGAAGATTGCTTGATTTCTGGTTGTATAATAGCACCATTTTCATTCACTATGAATTGAACTACAGCACGACCCTCTTCTTTATTTGCTCTCGATTTTCGTGGATATCGAAGAGTCTTACTCAGGTATTTTGAGAAATTTCCGTCAAACTTCGGCGCAACTGTTTCGCCTTCACCGACAGAAGCATCAGTGCCGTTTTTGGATTGTGTAACGGATTCAATAGGTCTTTCCTGCGCATCAAGCCCAGAATTTGAAAATCCTAGAATAAACAACATTACTAGGACAATGCTGCCGATTTTAATTTTGCGATTTGACTTTAGTTGTAGCATAAGAGATTTTTTCGTGAAAATAAATGTTGGTTTGCGGCTTTCAATAAAAAACTTGTTGTCAACTATTTATCCTCCAGTCTAAACGTAATAGGCAGCGTATAATATACAGCAACCTTTTGCCCTTTCTGCTCACCGGGATTCCATGCGGGCATCAAACTCACGACGCGCAAGGCTTCTTCGTCCAACAATGGAAATCCCGAAGACCGGACTACCGTCGGGGTCACAACTTCCCCTTTTTCATTAACCACAAATTGAACGATACTTCTGCCTTCTTCATTGCGAGCGCGAGCGGAATCTGGATAATGAAGTTTACTGTTTAAATACTTTGCAAAGTCCCCATTAAACTTGGGCATCGTCTCCACGAATTTGTAAACCTTTGGGTCTGGCTGAATCTCGTTGTGGGTTCGATTTGTAGTCTTTTTTACAGTCTTTTTCTGCTGCGCATAAAGCACAGAGCTTGAAAAACCCAGCACCAGCAATGCTGCAAGAGCTATACTGGCAATTTTGGTTTTGCGATTTGATTTTTGTTGGAGCATGATAATTCTGCGTTTTAACGGATGATGGAAAAAGGAGTGCGCAACCGCGATGGGCGTGCCAAAAGAATTGGATAAAAGGAGTTCGGAATAATGCTTCAAGTCGGTGTTTGCTAATGCGATTTCGTCGGCTTCGAACTCGTGCACCATCTTGATTTCACGAAGGAAAATCCAGGAAAAAGGATTGGCCCAAAAGGCGATGCTAAGGACTTGGAGCAACACCAAATCATAGCGATGAAGACAATGGATATGCGCCGCT
>JBDTKK010000240.1:0-6618 GCA_039935335.1 Chitinophagaceae bacterium | reverse complement strand
CCTGTTTCAGCAGCAATAGAAGCACCATCGCCCAACTGAAAAGTGGTCGCATTCTCGGGTTCGTGAAAAATGGTATGGCCGTGAGCCGAGATGAAATCAGGGCCAATTCCCTTCCCATTTCGTTCCAAAAACTCCCGCACCAATTTCCCTGTAAAATGCCCATACTCGGTATGCAGTTTCAGAAAATCAGGAACGGACAAAAGCTTTGCCTGACGCAGCTTTTGCTGCCAAATCTCGGAGTAAGGAATACACTCGGTAGCCAGCCAATCATATTCCCAGTTTCCTTCCGTTTCGGTAAGCCTTACAAAACAAATGTCCAGTCCATCTAACGACGAACCGGACATGAGGCCAATGGCGTGAAATATCATCTTGGAAGCAATTAAGCCATCACTTTCCCAATCACTTCTGCCATCGTTTTTCCAATAGCTGCAGGGCTATCCACCACGTGGATGCCACAAGCACGCATAATTTTCATTTTTGCAGCGGCGGTATCATCCGCACCACCAACTATCGCACCGGCATGACCCATTCGGCGACCAGCCGGAGCCGTTTGTCCGGCAATGAAGCCTACAACGGGTTTGCGCATATTATTCTTCAACCATTCAGCGGCTTCAGCTTCCATGTTGCCACCGATTTCACCAATCATGATGATGCCGTCGGTTTCGTCGTCATTCATCAAAAGCTCCACAGCTTCGCGGGTTGTAGTGCCGATAATTGGGTCGCCGCCAATGCCAATCGCAGTAGAAACGCCCATACCTGCTTTCACTGCTTGGTCAGCAGCTTCATAAGTAAGCGTTCCAGATTTAGAAACGATGCCAATGCGTCCCGGCTTGAACACGAAGCCCGGCATGATGCCCACTTTCGCTTCGCCCGCGGTAATGACTCCAGGGCAGTTCGGCCCAATCAGGCGGCAGTCGCGGCCTTTGATATATTCGCGAGCAACAATCATGTCTTGCACTGGAATACCTTCTGTGATGCAGATTATCACCTTGATACCTGCGTCGGCAGCTTCCATAATGGCATCAGCAGCAAAAGCAGGCGGTACGAAAATGATGCTCACATCCGCACCCGTCGCAGCCACAGCGTCTTGTACGGTATTGAATACGGGACGGTCGAGATGATTAGTACCACCTTTTCCCGGCGTGACGCCACCTACGACATCGGTGCCGTATTCTATCATTTGCGAAGCATGAAACGTACCTTCAGTACCAGTAAAACCCTGGACGATAACTTTGGAATTCTTGTTGACGAGAACAGACATGAACTAGCTAAAAATTTTCGGTTGAATATTGTTGATTAACGGGTGCAAAAGTAGCCAAATGAAAGCAATGGCAATTCTAAGTTCTGATTTAAGTTGAAGGCATAATTTTTTGAACTTTCCTTTTCTTTTAAAAAGACAAAAACAATGAGTAAGAAAACATTGGTGCTTGGTGCCTCCGAAAACCCCAGTCGGTACAGCAATATGGCCATCAATCGGCTGCGCGGAAAAGACCATGAAGTAGTGGCCATTGGCAGGAGAAAGGGCCAAGTATTGGACGTTCCCATTGGTACAGAGGAAGAAGCCTTTGAGAATATCGACACCGTAACGATGTACCTGAACCCCAAAAATCAGGAAGAGTACATGAACTATATTCTTTCCTTAAAACCCAAGCGCATAGTCTTCAATCCGGGCACGGAAAACCTAAAGCTGGAAGCACTCGCCAAGGAACATGGCATTGATACGATAGAGGCTTGTACGTTGGTGTTGCTGACGACGGGACAGTATTAAGGTAAAAATCAAAAGGTAAAAGGTAAAAAGTGTTGGGACATATTGGGACGTGTTTTTGCAGCTGACTTTTTTTACAGCAGCCATTTTAAAATCGCATCCACGCCGAACCTTTGCGTCTTTGCGTCCTCTTTGCGCCTTTGCGCGAACCAAACCATCTTTGCCCCCACATGCGGACAATCCTAACCAACATTCCTATTCTTGCCGGCGTAGAACCCGGACCGAGCCGCCGCCAGCGCATCTCTGGTATCGCCATGGCCGAAGTTCCGATTATCGAAAACGCCTGGCTCCAGATAGAAGACGACCACATCCATTCCATGGGCATTATGGAAAGCCTGCCCTCCGTAGATGCCGATGAAAACATTGATGCGAGCGGGAGAATTGTCCTGCCCGCTTGGTGCGATTCCCACACCCATATCGTGTTTGCTGCTCCCCGAGATGGCGAATTTGTAGATAGAATTCTTGGGTTGAGCTATGAAGAAATTGCCCGCAATGGTGGCGGCATTCTCAACTCCGCAAAACGCCTGAACGACATGGACGAGTCCGAGCTTTATGACCAGGCTTTGGCAAGGGTTTATGCAGTAATGGCGCAGGGTACAGGTGCTTTGGAAATAAAAAGTGGCTATGGTCTCAACCTGCAAGCCGAGCTGAAAATGTTGCGTGTTATTCGAAGGCTGAAGGAAAATTTGAGCATTCCTATAAAAGCTTCATTCCTGGCTGCACACGCCTACCCGCTTGCTTTTCGGGAAAACCATGAGGGCTATATCAAGCAGATTATTGAAGAAATGCTGCCGGTGGTGGCGGATGAAGGTCTGGCCGATTACATGGATGTCTTTTGCGAAAATGGATTTTTTAATACCGACGATACTGATAGATTATTGACGGCTGCGGCTTCCCACGGATTGAAACCAAAAATCCACGCCAACCAACTTTATAACAGTGGCGGCGTGCAAATGGGCATTCAACACAATGCCATCAGCGTGGATCATTTGGAATGTGTAGGCGAGGAAGAAATTGTTGCTTTACGCAATTCCAAGACCATCCCAACCCTACTTCCTGGCGCGGCATTTTTTCTTGGAATGCACTACCAGCCTGCCAGAGCGATGATTGATGCAGGGCTTCCTGTTTGTCTCGCCACCGACTATAATCCCGGAAGTTGCCCCAGCGGAAACGTGCCTTTGTTGCTTAGCATTGCCTGTACGCAGATGAAGATGTTGCCCGAAGAAGCCATTAATGCTGTGACCCTGAATGGCGCGGCAGCATTGGAATTACAAGAGCAAATCGGAACGATCGCCGTAGGCAAGAAAGCAAACTTTATCCTTACAAAACCCATGAATTCTTTGGCTTACATTCCTTATGATTATGGCAATAATCCGGTGGAGCGATTGTTTGTAAATGGAAAAGCGGTATAGGCTTTCGTCTTAATCGAATAAAAGAATGACAAGCTAAAGGCGCATTTTGCTCCTATTAAAAAACGCCTACTTTTGCCGCCAAACCAAAAAAATCGAAAGCATACTTTATGGCTTCAACAGCAGATATCCGAAATGGCATGATTCTCAAATTGGAAAACTCACTTTATTCCGTAGTAGAATTTGGCCAAAATAAGACAGCCCGCTCCGCAGCAAAGGTTTGGGCCAAGCTCAAAGGCGTGGACAATACCCGAAGTATTGAGCATACCTGGAACTCCGGCGAAAACATCTTCCCTGTTCGCGTAGAGCGTCGTCCTTACCAGTTCCTTTATAAAGACGATACTGGTTTCAATTTTATGGACACCAACACGTTCGACCAGATTGTGCTAGGAGACAACATGATTGAGCGTCCTGATTTGTATAAAGATGGCCAGGAATGCTTCGTATTGGTGAACACTGAAACTGAAATGCCAATGAGCGTGGAATTACCGCCAAATGTGGTAATGCTGGTGACTTACACCGAACCAGGCATGAAGGGCGATACCGCAACAAGAACATTAAAGCCAGCAACTATTGAAACAGGAGCAACTGTAATGGTTCCCTTGTTTGTCGATGCTAATGAACTTATCCGTGTGGATTCCAAAACTGGTGCTTACATAGAGCGCGTTAAAAGCTGATTCCTCGCAAGATTGAGTTATTTTCTGCGCTTTCAGCCAAAGTTTCCGGCTTGCAATCGTTGGTAAATGGTAGTAATCTTGCCTTCATTATTTTCTCAAACATCATATTAGAAAGGCTCTTTGGCCAATAATTTATAGAAAATGGAATTCAAACAAATACAAGAGCTAATTAAGCAAATCAACAAAAGCGGCATTAGCGAGTTGAGCATTCAAGATGGTGAGTTTCAAATCACCATCAAGCAAGAATCGGTTCATCATTTTATGGATGCCCCGCAAATGCAAATGCCGATGATGATGCCCATGCAAATGTCTCAATCTGTACCCACTCCTGCCATTGCTGGCGCTACTTCTGCTGCAGTTGAATCCGCGCCAGCAGCAACTTCTGCTGCAACAGGCATTCCTATTAAATCTCCAATGATTGGCACTTTTTATCGCAGTGCAGGACCAGACAAGCCAATTTTTGTGAACATTGGCGACGAAGTGAAAGTGGGGCAGGTCATTTGTATTATCGAGGCCATGAAGCTCTTCAACGAAATTGAAAGTGAAGTGAGTGGCCGTATCATTAAGGTTCTTGCCGATGATGCCTCGCCAGTGGAATATGACCAGCCGCTCTTCCTCGTGGAGCCAATTTAATGGAAGAATGAATCTTTAGTAAGAACTTGTTCTTACTATTTTTTTTGGGAAGGTTTGGCTGGTAAACAGAAAACAAAAAAGCTCCGTCCAATGTTGCCTATGCTTAGCCTCGTTAAAGGCTAGCGGGCATTTTTAATTTTGCATTTTTAATTTTGAATTAATAAGGTGTTTAAAAAGATACTCATTGCCAATCGCGGAGAAATAGCCCTTCGCATCATCAGGACTTGTCGCGAGATGGGCATCCGTACAGTGGCGGTTTACTCCACTGCCGATAAAGACAGTCTGCACGTCCGTTTTGCTGACGAAGCCGTGTGCATTGGCAAGCCCCAAAGCGCCGATTCCTACTTGAACATTCCGCGTATCATGGCTGCTGCCGAAATCACCAATTCCGATGCGATTCATCCAGGCTATGGTTTCTTAGCAGAGAATGCTCATTTCGCTGAAATCTGCGAAATGAATGGCATTAAGTTCATTGGTCCCACTCCGGAAATGATTCGGAAGATGGGTGATAAGATAACAGCAAAAGAAACGATGATTGCTGCTGGTGTTCCTTGTATCCCGGGTTCAAAAGCATTGCTTTCAAGTGTAGAAGAAGCGACCAAAATGGCTGTCGAAATAGGCTTCCCTGTTATCCTGAAAGCCACGGCGGGCGGGGGTGGTAAGGGTATGCGCGAGGTGTGGAAAGTAGAAGATATGGAACGCAACTATAACGCCGCCAAACAGGAAGCTGCCGCCTCTTTCAAGAATGATGGCATCTACATGGAGAAGTTTGTAGAAGAGCCTCGCCATATCGAAATCCAAATTGCGGGAGACCAATACGGCACTGTTTGTCACCTCTCCGAACGCGATTGCTCTATCCAAAGAAGGCATCAAAAATTGGTGGAAGAATCTCCCTCGCCGTTTATGACCAAAGAGCTTCGGAAAGCGATGGGTAAAGCAGCCGTTGCGGCAGCAGCAGCCATCAATTATGAGAGCGTAGGTACCGTAGAATTTCTGGTGGACAAACACCGGAATTTCTATTTCATGGAAATGAATACCCGCATTCAGGTGGAGCATGGCGTGACGGAAGAAGTGATACAATACGACCTCGTAAAAGAGCAAATTAAAATTGCTGCGGGAGTCAAGATTTCCGGTAGAAATTATGAACCAGAAATGCATGCCATAGAGTGTCGAATCAATGCAGAAGACCCTTACAACGATTTCCGTCCTTCACCAGGCACCATTACGAATTTGCATACTCCCGGAGGTCATGGCGTTCGCGTGGATTCACACATTTATGCAGGCTATACCATTCCGCCTTACTACGATTCCTTGATTGCCAAAATCATAGCTGTGGCGCAGACCCGCGAGGAAGCTATCTGCACCATGGAACGTGCACTGAACGAATACATTATAGAGGGCATCAAAACAACCATTCCTTTTCACCAGCAATTGATGCGTAACGAAGCCTTCAGGAAAGGAGATTTCACAACTAAGTTTATTGAGACTTTTGAGTTGTTGTAGCTAGAACCAAAACAATATTTTTCAGCGCCGATAGAACTCAAATTCTGTCGGCGTTTTTTTATTGACTCTTTAAACTTAGTGCTTCTTAGTGTGCTTAGTATCTTAGTGGTTAAACTTTACATTTCAATACACCGTTAATCCCCTCCACAAGGCTCGCCATAATTTCAGGCGCATTATAATGTTGCCGCACGAAGCTTTGACCATCATCGGCTACGCATTGCGCCAGACCGGGATGAACGACAGCCCATTGTAGTGCTTCCACAAAATCGGTCGTAGAATTCGCTTTCAAAAAGTGCATCTTGGGAAGTACCTTAATGCCCTGAATACCTACTTCGGTGCTGATGACGAGCTTGCCTTGGGCAAATGCTTCTAAGATTTTAACCCTAATACCCCCACCCGATTTTAGTGGCACAACAAGGATGTCTTTATCCGCGGCAAAAGCTTCGGCACTTTCTACTTCGCCCTCGCAAAAAGCTCCGGCTGGCAACGAATTAAAAAGTTCTTTGGGCATTGCCCTTCCTGCAAAATGAAAATTGAGTTGTGGTAGTTCGGCATGAATTTCCGGCCAAACCTCTGCTAAAAACCATTGTATTGCATCGACGTTAGGCTGCCAATCCATCGCGCCACTATG
>JBDTKK010000239.1:0-6284 GCA_039935335.1 Chitinophagaceae bacterium | reverse complement strand
CTTAATTTTAAACTCTAAAACAAAACAGCATGGCACTCATCAATCTTCACATCAACTTCAACGGAAACGCCGAGGAAGCATTCAATTTCTATAAATCAGTATTTGGTGGAGAATTTGCAACAATTGTGCGATTCAAAGAAATATCAAGCGCTGAATATCAGGTAGAAGAGAATGAGGCTAATAAAATAATGCACGTTGCCTTACCTATCGGCAGAAATGTGTTGATGGGCAATGATATTCCGGAAAAAATGGGTCGGGTGAATGAAAATGAAAACCGCTCTAAAATATCCATTAGTGCAGAAAGTCGGGAAGAAGCTGACCACTTGTTTAATGGTCTTTCCGCAGGCGGAGAGATTGAAATGTCTGTTGGCGAAAGTCCTTGGGGTAAGTATTTTGCAATGTTTAGAGATAAATTTGGCATTGAATGGATGGTGGATTTTGACCCAAAACATAAGGGACAATTATAAAACAAATGCAAGAGATAAAGCAGTTTGCCAAAAGTCGAAAGTCGAATCTTACCGAAACACTCGGCAATTAGAAACTATTTTGCCCAACACAAATTAATGCAGCAAAATCACCCGTCTCTCAAATACTTATTAGACACCTAAAAGTAACAAACCTCATTGAAGTTCGTGTCGTATTCCTGAAACACGTTCAGGACAGGTTCCTGAAAAAAGTTCAAGACCAGTCGCTGAATTCATTTCGGCATCTATCATATTATTTAGCACATTAGAATCCGAAACAAGTTCGGTTTGACCGAGAAAGTGCCTAGCGCAAAATAGATTTCTAAATGGTATAGTCTAGCAACGCGCATCGGCAACTGTCAACGAAAGGGTCTGTAATTCTCCCATAAATTTTACCTTTGACCCAATGTATTCTCCAGCCGAAGAAAATTACCTCAAAGCTTTGCTCCTCCTTTCCGAAGAAACGGGTGAAACGGGCGTGAATGAATTGAGCAAACGATTGGCTATAAAGATGCCAACGGTCAACAGCATGATAAAGCGCTTGGCCGAAAAGAAACTGGTGCATTATGAGAGTTATCAGCCCTTGCAACTAACGGCGAAAGGCAAAATAGAAGCCGCGCTCATCCTGCGCAAACACCGACTTACAGAAATGTATCTGGTAGAGAAAATGGGCTTTGGTTGGGAAGAAGTACACGAGATAGCGGAGCAAGTAGAACACATCCAATCGCCGCGCTTCTTTGAGAAAATGGATGAAATCCTAAATCATCCAACCATCGACCCGCACGGCTCCCCCATCCCGGATACTGAAGGTAAAATATCTTGGACTCGATATGAAAAGCTTTCGGATTGCAGCAACGGCGCTGTGGTAACCTTCGTTGCGGTCACCAATTCCGTTGCAGATTTCTTACTCTATCTCAACGATAAGGACTTGAAATTGGGTACAAAACTGACCATAAAAGCCATAGAATCTTACGACAAAAGCATGATTGTAAGCTACATCGGTCATCCTTCCGAAACCTTGAGTAGCATAGTTTGCGAGAAGATGTTGGTGTCGGGTAGTTAAATATATGATTTCTTTATAGCTTTATTTGGCTGTTCGTCACCAGTAGCGCGGGGCCATATTGCGCGGGATTTGCAATCCCGCGCAATATGGTTGCGGATTTGAAATCCGCCTATGGATGCTCTATTTTCCCGCTCTGGCCGTCTATTTCCTAAATTGATTCTTATAGCAAGACAAAGTCGCAGCGGGTATTTGATATGAGTATATACTAGCTGAATATTCCCTATCCTTTGTCTCCGCCACAGCGGACTAGGAACGGAAAAAGACACTCCATTTCCGCCAATCAGTTCTTCGCCGAAAATGAAAGCCCTTTCGAACATCACTTAAAGCGCTTCATCCGCCACAATAGCAGTTTCACTTAGACTTTAGAGCCATTCGTGATTCCTATTAACCATTTAATAGTGCAAAATTGTCCGTTTATAGAAGTTGTAATTCATTTAATACCTCGAAAACGTTAATTCATAGAGAATATTACCATTTTAAAGCACGAAGATCCTCACTTCAGCGACATCATTGCTCCCTGACTCATTTCCAATATAGTATTTAATAGCTTGTTACGGAAATTTAACTCCTCCGCAGCGCGGGATTTGCAAGCCTGCGCAATCTGGTTGCGGATTTGAAATCTGCACAACCGGAAAAGACTATTAGTAAAAGGACACCTAAAAATCACATCTTGGACCCTCCAAATGTCGCTTTCGCCGGAGGTGAAGTAAGGCTGGGAGAGGGGAAATCCGGCAAAGCCACTGTTTCAATATCTGTTTGTATCTAATCCTCCAACCCTCCCCGGCAGCGCGGGATTTGCAATCCCGCGCCACATGGTTGCGGATTTGCAATCCGCGCAATCCGCCCTTTGCAATGCCCCAACCCTTCCCACCCGTATTTTTGCCCCATGTACTCCCCCGCACAGGAACAACAATTTTTCGCCGAGGCCAAAGCCCTTTTCACAACTGCCGATAAAGCCGAAAATCAGATAGAACCACTTAGGCAAATCCTCCGTTGGGCTGATTGGCGTTATTATGTACAGAGCGAATCCAGCCTTGCAGATGTGGAATACGATACCCTTTTCAAGAAATTAGTGGCACTGGAAGAAGCTTATCCCGCACAGGTTTCCGCCGATTCGCCTACCCAACGTGTGGCCAAGGCATTGAGCGAACGCTTTCCCGCCGTGGCGCATTTGGTGCCGATGCTTAGTCTGGATAATACCTATAATGCAGAAGACCTCATCGATTGGGACAGAAAAGTGCGCGTCGGTGCCGGCGATAGTTTGGTGGAATATTGCGTAGAACCCAAGTACGACGGAGCGTCTATCTCCATCATTTTTGAGAACGACCACCTGCTGCGCGGTGCCACCCGTGGAGATGGTATTATGGGCGAAGAAATCACGCAAAACATTCGGCAAATCCGCTCTATCCCGCTCTCCGCGCCTTTTTCAAAGAATGGTGTCAAGCAAATAGAGATTCGTGGGGAAGTAGTGATTCATAAAGACACGTTTGCCAGCTTCAACGAGCAACGAACTGCGGAAGGACTCGCACCCTTGGCTAACCCAAGAAACGCCGCCAGCGGCACGCTAAGAATGCTGGACCCGAACGAGGTGAGCAAACGCAAGTTGAGCGCCATTCTCTACCATATTTCAGAAGTGGAAACAGAAGAAGGTGCAGCGACACCAGAAGTCTTGAAAAAACACTTTGATTCTCTGCAATGGCTTGCCCAGCTTGGTTTCCCAACGCCCGTCAAGGAGATGAAACGCTTTACCGACATCGCCGAAGTGATTGCGTATTGTGCCGAATTTGAAAGCAAACGCGACAGTCTTCCGTTTGAAGTTGATGGCTTGGTGATTAAGGTGAATGAACTCGCGCTACAAGAGAAATTGGGTATGACTTCCCATCATCCGCGCTGGGCAACGGCCTACAAATTTTCGGCAAGGCAAGCCACCAGTAAGCTGCGCGAAGTCCAGTTTCATGTGGGCAGAACGGGAGCGGTGACGCCTGTCGGCAAAATAGACCCTGTCGGTATCGGTGGTGTAACGGTTACCAGCCTTTCCTTGTTCAATGAAGATGTGATTCGGGAGAAGGATTTGCACATCGGCGATTCAGTTTTAGTAGAACGCGCAGGCGATGTGATTCCCTATATCGTGAAGGCTTTGAGTGAGCTGCGCGATGGCTCGGAGCAGGATATTATTTACCCAACGCATTGTCCTGTTTGCAGTGAAATTTTAGAACGTCCGCAAGATGAAGTGGTGTGGCGTTGCATCAATATTGAATGCCGCGCACAGGTGGTGGAACGAATCATCCATTTCTGTTCCAAAGACGCGATGGATATCCGTGGCATGGGCGATAGTAATGTCAATAAATTCTTCGAAGCGGGTATCATCAGTATCATCCCCGACCTCTACACGATAGACTGGACGAAGGTTTCAGGGTTGGAGGGTTTCAAAGAAAAATCCATTTCCAATCTTAAAACTGCCATTGAAAACAGCAAGACACAAGCCTTATCTCGATTGATTTTTGGTTTAGGCATTCGGCATGTCGGCGAGACTACCGCCAAGACTTTAGCCAGTTCCGTTACCCATCTTCGGGAGCTGTATGATTGGACGGAAGAGCGCTTAATTACCCTGGAGGATATTGGGCCGAAGGTGGCGGCATCCGTAGCTCATTTCTTCTCCATTCCCGAAGCGCGGCACACGATAGATGAACTAGAACGAGCAGGTGTAAATTTGGAGAACAACCAACTACAAGTGCCTGTGGAAGGCGCTTTCAGCGGCAAGACTTTTCTTTTTACAGGAACGCTTGAAAAGATGAAACGCAGCGAAGCCGAAGCCATGGTAGAAGCGCGAGGAGGAAAGATTTTGGGTGGTGTGAGTAGTAAACTGAACTACCTCGTTGTGGGTGCGGATGCCGGAAGTAAACTGGAGAAAGCCAAGAAATTGGGGACGGTAGCGGTATTGACTGAGGAAGCTTTTTTGGAGATGGTGGAGGGGTGATTTTGGTTCTGACCCCGGAGGGGTCAAATTTTAGTAGCCTTTCGTGCTTAGCCGAGACAACCCGGGGAAAATTTATCACACCCATTTCCCCAACCGTTCCCTAGCCTGCTCCATTGATTTTACTTGCCCGGATGTTGATTACGATAATCCTCGTTCAATCTTTTCCAGCAAGATGACCTTATCAAGAAGCTCTTCTACTGAAAAGGAATCTGGAAGATTTCACACTACCTCAATAGCCTTTCTCCAGACTAACATTTCAGTCGTTTTTTGTGATTTGCCAATTTTTCTAATTTCCTTTTCTGGTACTCAAAGTAGTAAGAGGAGAAGATGCTCACCAGCAGTAATCTCCCTTTTAAATCCCATGCTTTTGAAGGATTTTTTCAATGGCTTCCTTCCAAACAATGTAGGTCTTGGAAGTCAGATGGCAACCATCGCCGCGTGCATAAATTCGTAACAGCGTATCATTTGGAGCGATAATCTGATTTAAGTTTATGACCTCCGCTTTTTTTTCCGTAGCCATTCTTACTAAGCTCTCATTTATTCTGCTTATTTCCTGATTAACTTCTCGTTCATTTAGGTAGAAATTACTTACGTGGTCAATCAAGTTGACTACAGGAATAATGCCATTAAGATTTAAAGTGTCAACAATCTTGGAAAGATTTCCGATAATTTGCTCATCAGGAATTTGCAGGCCTATGTCGTTGATGCCTCCTTCAATGAACACAATTTTAGGATGCAGGCTGATGATTCTGGGTAGCCGAGCAAGAATACCTGCGGTTACGTCCACACTGACACCCCGATTGACGACATCACAACGCCTCAAAAGCTCATTCCAAGCCATTTTTTGGGTGAGGGAATTTCCCAGCATAACGATATTGGCTTGTGGCAAATAAAGTGTCCCGAAATCAAGTTCCTCATTAAAATGTGTGTTGCTTAGGTAGGAATAAGCCGTTTTCGGAGCCGGATGAATACGGTTCCACAGCCGGGTAACATAACCTTCATGGATACAAACAGCTACTAGCAATAACACGGAAATAATCCCCAAGAATGATATTATTCTTTGAGGGGTGTTGGGCTTGGAAGACTGAGTCAAAAGAAGAGGTGTTGAAAGTAAATTAGCCTACAAAAGCGAGTCAAATGTTCAGACCCAAGCGAGGTTTGCAAAGGAACGACATAGCAATTTACGTTTCGCCATTACTAAAATGAGCTTCAATCAATCCCAGCACCCTTTCCCTCTCGTTACCTTTGCGGCCATTCAGAAAGTCTCCCCATGTCTATCATCCATCCATACCTGCGCTTGAGCGGGTTGGAACCTCTTATCGTTCGCCCAGAATCCAATTTCATTAATGTCGGCGAGAGAACCAACGTTACCGGTTCAAAGAAATTTGCCCGACTTATCCGGGATAATAAGTACGAAGAAGCCCTAAGCGTCGCGCGTCAGCAGGTAGAAAGTGGCGCTCAGGTTTTGGATATCAACATGGACGACGCCTTGCTGGACGGGGTTTTGGCCATGACCACCTTCGTGAATTTGGTGCAGAGCGAACCCGATATCGCCCGCATTCCGTTGATGATAGACAGCAGCAAGTTTGAAATCATTCAGGCAGGCTTGAAATGCGTGCAGGGCAAGTGTATTGTCAACTCCATTTCCATGAAGGAAGGAGAGGAAAAGTTTAAGAAGGAAGCGCGGATTTGTAGAGCATTTGGTGCTTCCGTGGTGGTGATGGCTTTTGATGAACAAGGGCAAGCCGATACCCTGGAACGCCGCATCAATATCTGTTTG
>JBDTKK010000238.1:0-11954 GCA_039935335.1 Chitinophagaceae bacterium | reverse complement strand
TGAGAGAATGATTGGTGAAGAAATAAGGCTGTCGGGGCAGCCGAGGGCACGCCCAAGTTTCAATTGCCTTGCAAAGAAAAGCGCCTCTCGGAAATCCGAAAGGCGCTGAGCAAAAAATTGGGTTATTGAATGGAAATTTTGGCCTTGGCGCGGTTGCCATTTTGCGTCATCACATCCACGATGTAATGCCCTACGGCGCTGCTTGACATGTTGATAGAAGCTCTGCCGGAGGCATCAAACTTTGCTTCGCCAGACCATACTGTTTTTCCGAGCATGTCTATGATATTTACAGTGGCATTTTGCGCGATAAAACTGGCATTAGTCGTGATAATATCAAACTCGCCGTGACTTGGGTTTGGAGCGATAGCAATCACGTCTGTAGCGAATGGAATGATGGAAACGCCGACGTTGCTATTGTCAACATATCGCGGAGATTTCCAGAGGCCGCGTCCGTAAGTAGAAGCCCAGATATCGTTGGTACCGTAGTTGATGTCCATGTCTGTGACTGCAGCGGAGGGGAGGTTGGTGGAGTACAATGTCCAAGCTGTCTGACCGGGGAGCATGAAAAACACACCAATATCGGTACCTACATACAAAGTAAGGTTTGAGGTGTCTTGTGTGATGCAATTAACGGGCACGTTGGGAAGATTGTACGAGATATCAGACCAGCCGTTGGTGGAATCATATTGTGCAACTTTAGAAGATCCGTAGCCAGAGAAGGTGTTCCAGAAATGGTCTTTGCGGTTGATATCGACGATGATATCGCTTGGTGAGCCACCGACAAAAGGATTAATAGTATTCCAGTTTGTGCCATTGTCGAAGGTGACGCGAACTCTGGAGCTCCAAATAGCGTAGATGGTCTTCCAATCTGTGGGTGAGAATGCTACGCGAGACACAGTACTTGAACTAAGTTTCCCGGAGATAGCAGTCCAAGAACCACCATAATCTTGGGAGAGGTAAATCATGTCAAGGCCGGCAACGATGCGACTTGGGTCTTTGGGGTGGATTTTGTAAGGTGTAACCCAACCGCCGGCGGGTCTTCCGGGGATGTTTCCTGAAATAAGCACATTACTATTGCGATAGATATTCCCGTATTGATAGGAGGTGTAGTAGTTGTTAGGACTTAAAGGATCCATTTCGCAGTTCATGCCGTCTCCGCCCGTAAGTTCTGATGCGCTAGTGGGGGTATTCATGCGTTTACTGCCATTATCTTGGGCGCCGCCAATGGCGTAGCTTGCGTAATTGGCTGTTGCCACCCTATAGAACTGCGTAATGCCCAAACCGTTGGTTAAGTCCATCCAACCGAAGGTAGAAGGGTCGTTAACCGTGCGGTAAATGCCACCATCGTTGCACTCGTAAATATTGGTGGGACGAAGTGGTTGGTAGGTGATGTAGTGTTTGTCCGCATGAACGATATCAACGGAAGTGTTGGAAGAGTAGGACCATTGGTTGGCCAGCCTCCAAGAAACGCCACCGTCTGTGGAATACCATGTATTGACACCACCGATGAGTACCTTATTTGGATCGAGAGGTGAAATGGCGATAGCCAAATCGTACCAGCCTTGTCCATCGCAGTTGGAGGCACTCGGGGTAACACTATTAGCCAAATAGTTTTGGGTACAATTTATAGGAATGAAAGTGGACGAGAAAGTTTTGCCGGTGTCGGTAGAAGTATAAATACCCACTAATCCCTGTGTTGTAGCATCGGAATAGATTGCCTTAACCATTGCAGGCTGGGCTACGGTAACGGCAATTGAAACGCGAGAGGCACTTGCAATGCTATAAACGTTTGTCCAATTGAACCCACCATTCCTAGAGCGATAAATCGCGGTGGTAGTGGTGGCATATACTACATTGGTATCGTTGGGCATATAGAGCAAATCGCGGAAACCACCTGACTGGCGTAATGCCCAGGTAATACCACCATCTCGAGAATTATAAATCCCATCGTCGGTAGCTATCAACACAGAAGCCGTGTCGAGTGGATTAACTAATATAGAACCAACACTTTTTTTAGCTGAGCGTACAAATTGAAACCCGGTTGTGTTCCAAGTTGCGCCACCGTCATTGGAACGAAAAACACCGAGGCTTGAATTGTCATTTCCGTCCCGATCTCCGGTAGCCATGTAAATTACATTTGGATTGAGGGGGTTGTAGGCCAAATCTGAAACGCCAAGAACAGGAAAGCCGTCGGTCATGTTTGTCCAACTAGTACCATTAGTGGTCGTCTTCCATGCGCCGCCGCCTGCCGTACCTACCATGAAGATATTGGGATTTGTTGGATGAAAAACTACGCGTTGGATGCGCCCCAAACCTCTACCATTTGCGGGAGAGCTGGCAGGGCCTTGGAAAGTCCAATTTGATACTGTTCCGGCAGTAGTTTTTGCATTTTTATTGACGGCGGAATAAGTGTTTGCCTTCAATTTTTTCCATTCTTCAAAATTCTTAGATTGAGGAACCATGTAGCCGTCAGCATCAAGGTGCTGTTCCCAATACCAGCGCCAACGGTCAAACTGATAGTTGTGCCCTTCCTTTACGACATCTTTTGTGTCTTTAAAATCGGCATCATCGCCTTCGTCAGCACCTTTAAGAGCAGAGGCATTTTGCTTTTCGAATCTATCCACTACATCTGAAAGCTTAACGCGGTTTTGCCCCTCGAAAGGTTGCATCCAGGGCTGAGCTTGAGTAGCATTGAAAAGGAAGACGAATGCGCCGGCCAATAATAGTTTTTGCATAATAATTTAGTTACGAATTTTCTTTGAAAATGGATTAGGGCATGACGATATCAGGAAGTTTCTTAGGCTTTAGAACCTGGTATTTCCACTTCCCATCTACCTTAAAATACAAAGCGCTTCCGGGCTTTTTTACCAACTCCTTCGGCATATCTTCGGCCTCGTCGCTGTGGGAATGAGGGGAAACAATGAGTTCATCACCTGCTTTGATATCACTGTATTTTTTAGTTTTTTCAACAATCATATAATCACCTGCAACAACGCCAGCACGTCTTTCAGGATAAGCCACCGAAACGTCGCTCCATTCATAGGCGTTTGGCCGCCAATAAAAAACTGAAGGTTTCTCTTTGCTCTTCCAAATGATGGTAAAATGATAGCTAATGCGAGCTCCAGATTCCTGTCGCCCCATCAATGTCTTGCGCACTGTTGCAGCTTTCACATCAAAATAAGGATTCCTAGAAGTTGCCTTTTTTGTCTGTGCACAGGCCATAATAGACCCAAGCATCAAAATTGCGGTTGAATAGATTAGTAGAATTCTCATGTTAGAAAATGGCTTCAAAGTTACTGATAAAATGTAGGGTTGACCGAGATGTAGAATATAATATGAGGTTAAAAGGCCGGCTGCTGCGGCATGATTTCGGTATTAGGATTCAAAAGTGACTTGAGCGTGTTTATTAGAGCCTTTCATTTGTGGGTTTAGCTTGCGAATGGTGATTTTTATATGGCTCAATTCTGGCCATTCTTGATTTATTTTCAACCAAATATCGCGTACGAGCATTTCAAGAAGAGGGACGGCTTCAGCGAGTAAAACGAAGTGAACAATCTCGCTAATGCGTGCATAATCAATAAGTGGCCAATCATCCTTTATCGTTACTGGCAGGCAGACATCAACATCCACTTCAAAATCGTTGCCGAGTATGGCTTCCTCAGGGTACATGCCATGTGAAGCCCGAATTTGAATGTTATGAACTGCAATACTTAGCATTATTAGAAGGGATTAAAACTTGAAAGTTCGGGTACTCATTGATGCCATCGCGCTAGCTATCCGCTATTTAAATCGAGTATCCGTAGAATAGGGCAGGACTAGTGTTTCATATTGCGTGGTGTTAATGGGTTCTAGGGTTTGGAGGCTGTAGATATTGTACCAGCCATGTTTGCCACCGGATGTGTGATTGTGGCCTACTGATGGGCCTGTTTGGTTGGTAGATGCAACGTAGAGTACGCCGTTTTGGTCGTCAACAGATAGTCCATGTGGCTGCCAGAAATCACCATAAATAATCTTGACCAATTGCAGGGTTTGATAGTTGATAACGGCCACCGCGCCGTAGGCACCTGGTGTGGTGGATTTGGCTTCCATGCAGGAAACGAAGAGGTACGGTTCGACTTTCGAAATCGACATTTCCTGTGGCTTTTGTGGCACAGGAATAACGGCAATCAAGGTATCATAGGTTGGATCCATCACCCGTATTTCGTTGCTGGCTTCGCAGGTCAGGAAATATTTCGAGTAATCTGGAGCCATCAGAATTTCGTGCGGGTCGCGCGTTTGAGGGGCAAAAGTGCTGGTTGCGCCATCAATGGTGACGAGTTTGTAGCTGAAATTGGGAAAGAGTTTAAAAACTGTATTGCCGTATTGAACGGTTACGAAAAAGGTATCAAAGCCACGCGTAGAAGCTATGCCATGTAAATTCGGAATGCTGGTCGGAATTACCTTTGTCACCTCCATATTTGCAGTGTTGATAAAATCTATTTTACCACCCAGAAAATCACTCACAATAAGTCTGGAACCATCTGGAGAGATGTGCAAAACATTCCAACTCGCATCACCATTACTGATTTTTACAGAACCAACAATCTGGTCTGTCCTTGTGTCCACCTTTTGCACATAATCCCCATGCAAAAAGCATAGATAGGCATAGCGTCCATCCTCCGAAACCCGCACACAGTGGGCACCTTCAATGGCTGGTGTCATACCGATGTTGATACTGCGCATTACCAAATGAGAAGCGGCATCAACTACGCTCAGCACATCACTCCCTTGTTCCGTCATGTATATTTTCTGACGGGTATCGGGATTGCTGCCAAAGGCGATATTGCCGTCTTTATCTGGTGCACCTTGGGCTACCCAATGTCTAATCGTCTTGTATTCGTCAGCAGTAAGAGGTGTTTGGGAAGTATTGGTACCTGTGTAGGGCATACCTGGTAAAGCCATTGGTCCGAGAGCAGAATCGGGGCTGATATAATACAGTAACGGTGTATTGATGGTATCGTAGGGAATAATGACTGAACCATGATTAGAGCCTTCGAACGCGTGCGCCCAAGTATCCATATTAAATCCTGCCGCGTTTTGAGCCCCAACTTCGTTGTGACAACCGCCACCAGTTGGGCCGGAGGTGCAATGCAGCATCACAATCTTGTTGATTTCGGGAGGATAGCCACCATCGTCGAGCGTCACCTCGCGCGGTGTGCTGATTTGATGCCTGCAAGCTCCTGCCACGAGGACGCAACCGACAAGGGTAAATGCGATGCCTAGCTTCTGACGGAGGGACATTTTCATGGAGACTTAAAGGTACATCGTTATAGACGGTTATTAAAGCCAAAAGCGTTGGGGAAATAAACTTTTCAACCCCACTTTTAACATTGCCCATCGGTTACTTTTGTACTCTGTTTTTTATGAAAGTCACTGAACATTTGGCGCAAGCCAAGAAGCCCATTATCTCTCTCGAAATTCTACCACCTACCAAAGGGAAAAGTGTAGATTCCATCTTCAATCTTTTAGACCCTTTCCGCGAGTTTTCTCCAGCATTTGTCAATGTCACTTATCATCGAGCAGAACAGGTTTTTAAAAGAAGAAGTGATGGCAGTTTTGAGCGGGCAGAAATCCGTAAACGTCCGGGTACGGTGGGCATTTGCGCAGCCATCATTCAACGCTATGGTGTAGATGCAGTACCTCACCTTATTTGCGGTGGTTTTTCTAAGGAAGAAACGGAAAACGCACTGATAGATTTACACTATCTAGGCATCAAAAATGTGCTTGCACTACGTGGAGACGCGGCAGGCAATGAAAAGTTTTTTGTGCCGCACCCTAAAGGACACCATTTTGCCAAGGAATTGGTGGATCAGGTTGTTGCACTAAATGCTGGGCACTATCAGGAAGACGATATAATTGATGGCTTCAAAACCGATTTCTGTATTGGCGTTGCGGGTTATCCGGAAAAGCATTTTGAATCGCCGAATTTGGATACAGACCTCCATTATTTGAAGCAAAAAATTGATGGCGGAGCTTCCTATATCACCACCCAAATGTTCTTCGACAACAAGCACTTCTATGCTTACCAAAAAGCTTGTCTGGAGTTCGGAATTAATGCCCCCATCATTCCCGGGTTGAAACCTGTGACTACAAAGCGTCAACTAACCGTCATTCCGAGTATTTTTCATGTGGAGATTCCATCGGATTTAAGTAAAGCATTGATGGCGGCAAAGAGCGAAGCTGCCTGCGATCAAATTGGAACAGAATGGCTGGTGGCGCAGTGTAAAGATTTGTTGGCCAATGGCGTTCCTATACTACATTTCTACACTTTAGGTAAGCCGAATGTGGTGTATAATGCGTTAAAGGAACTTTTTTAAAAAAAAGTTGGGTCAATTATTTTGTGTAGCTTTTCTTGACTAAGGAATCGAAGCAAGCTTCGTTGAAATGCTGTGTGTGTGGGGCAAAACCTCCAACTGCATCCCGCGTCCAATAAAAAATGCAGCGGACGCTGCAGCAAGTCCATTCGCCAGCTTACGCTGGCGAATCCGCTATCTCAAAAACTACTGCTTTCACTTTGTCCTATCCGCTCCAAAATCATGAAGAATTTCCTTCAGGATTTTAATGCGTAAGTCTTGCCAGTGTTGGCTTTGGTCGTCCTTCGCCACTTGAAAATTCATTGCGAAAAAGTAGGGGTAATTGCGCACGCCACTCTTGTTCATCCCTTGTGGGTCTTCTTTGAAAGGGACAACATGTTCGAAGTAGCCAACCACCCAATACAACATACTATCGTTAGTCGTAGAAACTGTGCCTGTCTTGTAATACAAGCGGTTGTCGGCACTATCTTCGCGGAGCATCATACTCTTCACGATGCTTTGGCTGCGCTCCAAAAAAGGTAGTTCGTCGAAATACAAACGCTTCACAAAGCCCGCTTGCTCATCTGCTGAAATTTTGAGGGAGTTATCCAGCCAAAATCGGGTAACGGAATCACTCATTTCCATATTGCCATACTTCACCGTATCGAGGTAATGTTGAAAATTCTGCTTCCCTATTCGACGTGCAATTTCTTGGTAGTAGCCTACATTGCTCAGGCGGAAAGCGTCGCGCATGTTCATGGCTGTATCAACTTCCGGGCGGCGCTTTATACCATCCCAAGGAAGCACTAAGGCATCGTCTTCGGCCACACTCGTTTCCAAAGCCACTAATGAATTGAAGATTTTAAAAGTGGATGCTGGTGAAAACCGCTCCTGGCAACGCTCGCGGTTGTAAATACCTACACGCTCATGGGTATGATCGTTAAGGATGAAGCAAGCATCAGTGATACCATTTTTCTGAAAGAATTCGCCCCATTCTGGGTGATCAACAATGTGAGATTCACTACAAGATGCGAGTGTCAGACAGATAATTATTGCTGCAAAAAGCGACTTCATTCAATTCAATTTTGGGTACGGGAAAGCGTGCAAATTTACGGGTATCCCCGGCGGAGCAAAGTCCCTTATTTCTATTCCTGAAAGGCTAAGACAATACGGAGTTTCGTAATTTCCCGCATCTTGAATCAAGAAGCAATTCTTAGTACTATTCCTGTTTTGATTATTATTGAAATTATTGAAGAAACGGCGGGTGTAAAAACCTTTCGGCTCGCGCCAAATGAAGGCGAAACGCTAGACTATTCCGCCGGGCAATTTCTGACGATGGAGCATCCTTTCGCCGGGCAAATCTATCGGCGTTCTTACTCCTTTTCTTCCTGTCCGGATGTGGATGAACAACCTGCCATCACGGTAAAAAGAGTAGGAAACGGCATAGCCTCGCGCTGGTTAATAGATGAAGCAAAAGTGGGAGACCAAATAAATTCCCATAGTAGAGCTAACGGGGTTTTTACACTTCCCGATGAAGAAGATAGCCCTGATTCCATTTGGCTCTTTGCAGCGGGCATCGGTATCACACCGATTTTTTCATTGCTCAAAGAAGCGCTTTTTAAAGGTTCAAGCAATGTGGTGTTGGTATATAGCAATCATTCAAAAGAAAGTACTGTTTTCCTTGAAGAAATTGCTGCATTGGAAAATGATTTTAAAGAAAGATTCTCGGTGCTTTGGCTTTGGAGCAATGCCGTAAACCTACTCCAGGCAAGGCTTTCGAGAGAATCCTTTTCGATGTTATTAAAACCTGTTTGGCCTAAAAACCTTGAACGGGTTTTGTGCTTTATCTGCGGGCCGAAATCCTATATGTGGATGACGCAATTATTGCTCGAAGACGCAGGCATACCTGCGGAACATATTCGCCGCGAAGCTTTCCAGACAAGGGAAATAGTGCATGATTATTTGCCGGCTGACAAAGAATCGCACAAGGTGACTATCGAAATCAATAGTCAGGAAATTTCCTTTACCAACCTATATCCCACTTCTATTTTGGATAGTGCCCTGGCTCTCGGCATTCAGCTTCCTTATAGCTGCAAGACAGGTCAATGTGGTGCCTGCACTGCCATTTGTACTCAAGGAAAAGTATGGATGAGCTACAACGAAGTACTCACCGAAAAAGACCTAAAGAAAGGCCGTATTCTCACCTGCAAAGGGCATGCTGTTGATGGCGATATTCGACTACAGTTTTCTTGAAATGCTTAAAAAAGCCCGAAGCGGAATCCTACTGTAAGATTGCCTACGAGCATCCCATAATTGGCGTTACTTACTAAACCAGTCTTGCTCATGTTGCGGGTAATACCATCTGACAAAGACACCCCGACTAAGAAGGCCGAATTATAATCCAAAGGGATATCCAAACCCGCTTCTACGAAAAGGCGCAGATAGACAAAGTTGAAATCCGAGGTCTTGGTTTCAGAAAAATAATAGCTGCCATCTACGGTATGATAAGAGGAACGCGCGTCATTCAATAAGTCCACTTTCAGCCCCGCTCCAAGATAGTGTCGTGCCTTAAATTGCTTTTTGGGGAAAGTGGTGTAACGTACGCCCAGCGGAATCTCCAGATTGTTCTGACTTTGAATACGCACCGTATCCAAGCCTGCTATAGGGTTACTACCAAACCGCATATCATAGTCGTACATACCGAACTCCAATCCAGTGAAAACAGAAACATTGTTGTTGAGATAATAGCCAAGCCGAAATCCGAGATTAATTGCTTCCCCGGAATTGCCCAAGTCCAATTTCAGTGCATTCTTCTGACTATATCCGCTGGCAATTCCCAAGTCTAAATTGGGTGAGAAATAGAACTTACGGCTTTGGGCATTTGCAAAAACAGAGCCTAGGAGAAACACAAACAGTATGGTTGAAAGCTTTGCCTGGCACGGGTTTAAGGAGAAATTGAGTGTCATAGACTTTATTGGGTTGGATAATTGAGAGCGTAAAAAAAGCGCCTTTGTAGCTCTTAAACTACAAAGGCGCTGATATTTCTAAAATCAGAGGGATTATTTCTGGGTAACTCTTATGTCTATCCTTCTATTCTGCGCCTTGCATTCCGGCGTGTTATTGTCGGGGCAAATCGGGAATTGACTTCCGTAGCCTTCCGCTTCGATGCGGCGACCATCAACGCCGGTTTTCACTATCGCAGCTTTTGCAGCTTTCGCGCGCTCATCACTCAACTTCACATTGTCTGCATCATTGCCCGTATTGTCAGTGTAGCCGCCCAAATTGATTTTCAAAGTTGGATAAGCCATCATAATAGCTTTGATGTTTTTGATTTGCTCTTGAGATTCCGGCTTCAAGACTGTTTTGCCTGTTTCAAAATAAAGACGATCCATCGTGAACCAAGTATTCTTATCAATTGGCTTAGACGCATCTTCAATAAAAGCCACCAGCTTGCGTTCTGAAGCATTGGCACCAACGTCAATAGTAACGCCGTCTTTCAATTTCAAAGAGCTGACATCACCAACACTATAGACGTAATCACCGTTGGCATTGACACTACCGTTTGGCGTAACTAAGGTTCCTACTGCCTTTATAGTATCAGCAAGGAGTACCACTTTATTCGTCTGGCCATTCTGTGAAGCAATCGCAGCCTGCAAGGTTGTCAATTCCGCCTGACGACGAGCGTTGATGCTATCTGCATGAACCTTAGCAAGCGTTGGCGCAATCACCAAAGACACAATACTCATCAACTTAATCAGAATGTTCATAGAAGGGCCTGAAGTATCCTTGAATGGATCTCCAACAGTATCTCCAGTTACGGAAGCCTTATGCGGCTCACTCTTCTTGTAGTGCATCTGACCATCAATCTCTACGCCTTTCTCAAAGCTTTTCTTAGCATTATCCCAAGCGCCACCGGCGTTGTTTTGGAACATGCCCATCAACACACCGGAAACAGTAGCTCCTGCAAGGAAACCGCCCAATACTTCAGGACCGAAAACGAAACCAATGATTAAAGGAGACACGATGGCAATCGCGCCCGGCAACATCATTTTTTTCAAAGAAGCTTTGGTAGAAATGGCCACACATTTATCGTACTCCGGCTTGCCCGTTCCTTCAAGAATACCCGGAATTTCGCGAAACTGACGACGCACTTCCTGCACCATCGCCATAGCAGCTTCACCCACAGCACGAATGGCCAAGGCAGAGAAGATGAATGGAATCATAGCACCAACAAACAAACCCGCCAATACATCGGCACGGTATATGTCAATACCATCTATCTTAGCAATACCCACAAACGCGGCAAACAAAGCCAAGGCAGTCAAGGCCGCAGAGGCGATGGCAAAACCTTTACCCGAAGCTGCTGTCGTATTTCCGACGGCATCCAAAATGTCTGTTTTCTCGCGCACGTCAGCAGGCAATTCACTCATTTCAGCAATACCACCGGCGTTGTCGGCGATAGGCCCAAAAGCATCAATAGCCAATTGCATCGCGGTTGTCGCCATCATACCTGCGGCGGCAATTGCGACACCATAAAGTCCAGCGAAAAAGAAGGAACCATAGATACCTCCTGCCAAAACTAAAATGGGGAAGAAAGTAGATTCCATACCCACAGCCAAACCGCCAATAACGTTGGTAGCGTGGCCTGTAGAAGATTGCCTGATAATCGAAAGCACTGGACGCTTGCCCATTGCGGTATAAAACTCTGTAATGATGCCCATCAAAGTACCCACCACAAGACCAACCATAATGGCGCCAAAAACGCCATTCTTAGTAAACTCATGACCACGAAGCGTCATGGTATCCGGCATCAGGAAATTGACCAGAAAAAAGGACACGATCGCGGTAAGAATCATGGAACCATAGTTGCCCATGTTCAAAGCTTTTTGAACCACTGCTGTGCTCAATTTTGCGTTGTCGGCGATACGAACAAAGAAGGTGCCGATAATGGACAAAAGGATACCAATACCCGCAATGAGCATTGGCAATAAGATTGGGGAAAGTCCGCCGAAGGCATCCACCGAAATAGTTTCAGAACCCAAAACCATAGTTGCCAAAACAGTAGCCACGTAAGAACCAAAAAGGTCGGCACCCATACCGGCAACGTCACCTACGTTATCACCCACGTTATCCGCGATGGTAGCGGGATTGCGAGGATCATCTTCTGGAATTCCGGCTTCAACTTTACCCACAAGGTCAGCGCCAACGTCGGCAGCTTTAGTATAGATACCGCCGCCCACGCGGGCAAAAAGCGCAATAGATTCCGCACCAAGCGAGAAGCCTGTCAGCACTTCAATCGCTTTCTTCATCTGCTCATGGTCAAAGTTTCCACCCAAAGACGGCACGAAAACGTGCAGCAAAATGATGAACAAAGAGCCCAAGCCCAAAACGGCCAAACCAGCTACGCCAAGACCCATTACAGAACCTCCGGTGAACGAAACATTCAGTGCTTTAGACAAGGAAGTACGGGCAGCTTGCGCGGTACGCACATTGGCTTTGGTAGCGATGTTCATGCCGATATAGCCAGCAGTTGCAGAAAGCACCGCTCCCACGAGGAAGGAAATAGCAATGCTCCAATGACTTTCCGGATTCGCAGCGCCCATCACGCCAAGAAGTATAGCT